>CAMOKK010000132.1 GCA_946617545.1 uncultured Bacteroidales bacterium
TTAGGGGGCTGCTCCCCTAATCAAATAATGTCGGGGTGATGTGACTCGAACACACGACCCTCTGCTCCCAAAGCAGATGCGCTAGCCAACTGCGCCACACCCCGAATATCTCCAAAGGTACGAAAAAACTACAAAATGCGGTAGATTTTTCTCAGAAACTTCCGCCAGGCTTTGCTCAGGCCCTTGGCCTGCGGGTAACTTGCGTCCATCTCAATGCATTCCGCCTGCACGTTCAGGTAGGATTCCTTCACTTGCAGGGCGCTTTCCCGGTCATGGAACAGGAGAGCGTCTTCCCAGTTGGTGTGGAAGCTGCGGCCGTCCAGGTTCACGGTGCCGCAACTGGCTATGCGGTCGTCCGAGACAAAGAGCTTGGAGTGGTCGTACACGCCGTTGAACACGAATACGCGGATGCCGGAGGCAATGAGTTCCGGAATGTAGTCCCGCGTGAGGGAATTCATGAAGCCCCAGTCGCATTTTTCCGGAAACAGCAGCCGGACGTCCACCCCGCGGGCGGCAGCGTCCTTCAGGGCCTGGAGCACCTGCGGCGGCGGGCCGAAGTAAGGCGTTTGCAGGTAAAAGTATTCTTTGGCCTCGGCCAGCTTCTGCACGTACAGGTGAGTGAGGGTGGTGTCCCGGCTCACCGTGCCCACCGTCTGCACAAGGGCCGTTCCCACCGGTTCCACCGGAATTTCCGGGGCGGGAGTTCCGTTGGCCAAATCGGCCCAGCCTTGCTCGAAGAGCGCCCGGAGCTGTCCCGCTGCCGGGCCTTCAATCCGCACCTGCGTGTCTTTCCAGACATAGATGGTCTGGTTGTTGAAATTGATGCCGCCGGTGTAGGCGATGCGCCCGTCAATCACCACAATCTTGCGGTGGTCCCGGTAGCCGAAAAAGCTGGCCACGGCCTTTCCGGGGCACATTTTTTCCAGATTGTGCACGTACGCCACCTGCATGCCCTCGCGGCGCATCTGCTCAAAGAAGAACTCCGGAGAGCCGGGCGTGATGAAGTTGTCCACCAGGATGCGGATTTTTACGCCCTCCCGCGCCTTTTTCACCAGTGCGTCCCGTACCAGTTTGCCGGCTTTGTCCGCGTCGAACCAGTAGTATTCCATTTCGATGGTGCTGCGGGCGGCGTCGATATCCTGCAGCAGGCGCTCCAGATACTCCTCTCCGGATTTGGTCATCCAAAGGGTGTTTCCGCCTACGGGTTCAAAGCGGGGAACCTGCGCCGGACAGAGCCAGTACAGAAGCAGCAGGACCAGGCTTATGAGTTTGTGCTTTTGCAAGAATGTTCCTATCTTTGTAAATCGTGCAAAGATAGCGAAAATGATTATAGAAGCCAAGAATATCCGGAAGTCTTTTGGCTCCGTAGAGGTGCTGAAAGGGGTTGATTTTGCGGTCTCCCGCGGGGAAATCGTGGCCGTCATGGGCGCTTCCGGCGCCGGAAAGTCCACGCTTCTCCAGATACTGGGAACGCTCCTTACGCCGGACAGCGGCTCCTTGCTGATAGACGGCACGTCCGTGCTCTCGCTGGGAGCCGGGGACTTGTCGGCCTTCCGGAACCGCCGCATCGGCTTTGTCTTTCAGGCCCATCACCTGCTGCCGGAGTTTTCGGCCCGCGAGAATGTGATGATTCCGCTTCTGATAGGCGGGGAGAAGGAGGCCGGAGCCCGTGCCCGGGCCGATGAACTGCTGGAGCTGGTGGGCCTGGGTGCCCGTCTGGCGCACAAACCGTCGGAACTCTCCGGCGGCGAGCAGCAGCGCGTAGCCATTGCCCGCGCCCTTTCCATGAATCCCGCCATCCTCTTTGCCGACGAACCCACCGGCAACCTGGACAGCCGCACCAAGGAGGAGATTCACGCCCTGCTTCTGAGCGTCAGAAAACAATTGGGCCAGACCATGGTCATCGTTACACATGACGCCGGTCTGGCTCAACTCTGTGACAGGACGTGCGTCCTGCGGGACGGAGAATTCCGTTAGTCTGTCATTTCGCCGCCCATCGGCATCTGGGGACGCCTTCCGCCGGAACGGGGACCTTCGGGGCGTCCGGCCTTGCCGCCCAGTTTGCCAATCTGCTGGTGACGGAAGTTTTCCTCGGCCACTATGAGCTTGGCCACTTTGTTCACGGGGAGTACCTTCTTGTAACGGGCGATGGCTTCGGTTTCAATGGCTTCGGCCGCCTTCTTGGCGTCCAGATATGCTTCCAACAGGGCGTTCACCTCTTCGCCTTCGATTCCCTTGTTCAGGGCTTTATAGGCCTGGGCGCTGGCCTTGAAGGCCTCCCGGCGCTGTTTCTGGACTTCGTTGTACACGGGCCAGAAGGCCTGGGCTTCGGCTTCGGTAAGGTCCAGCTGGGAGGTGATGTTGGCCACCTGCTCGGCGCGGACTTTCTCTCTCCAGTCTCCGCGTTTCTTGTCGGCCTTGTCGTTCTGGGCGAGCGCCACGCTGCCTGCCAGCGCGACGGTAAGGAATACACTAATAATCTTCTTCATAGTTTGTCTGTTCTAATTGTTCAACGGAAATGTTGCTGGCCATCAGATAATTGACGATATCTTCCTGCGTGAGTTGCTCCGTCTCCTTGAGCTCAATCATCCCGTCCGGATCCAGGGAGCGGGAAAGATAGGAGATGTAGTCCCAGCTGTCATCTTCCCAGGCCGAGGCTGCAGACGACTGCCTGAAGATGAAATTCCCCAGGGTGGCCAAAATGGCCAGGGAGGCGGCGTAGGCCAGCCAGGGAGAGACCTTTTGCATCACCGTGGGACGCACTTCCTGACGGGGAATGCGGCTCAGGCTTTGCTCCAGTTTCTCAAAGTAGCCCTCGGGGACAGATATTTCGTTTTTCTTGGTCATAACTGCTTACTTTGACACCTCCGAGTCCGAAAGGTTTAATTTGATTTTTTCCTGCGCAATGTGATAGGAGGCCTTGAGGGCGCCCACCGAGGTTCCGGTAATGGCCGATATGTCCTCGTAGCTCAGTTCGTCCCACCAGCGCATCACAAACACCTGGCGCTGCTTCTCCGGCAGGCGGGCCACCGCTTTCCACAGTTCCCGCTGCGCGGCGGTGCCGTTGAAATAAGGGTCTCCTTCTATCTTCCGGGCCACCAGTTCATCGGCCGATGCAAAACGCAGCGCCGCCCGCACCTTCTGCCTGCGGAGGTAGTTGAGGGTTTCGTTGGTGGCGATGCGCCACACCCAGGTGTAGAGCTGCGCCTCTCCCCGGAAAGAGGGGAGGGCCGTCCAGATTTTCAGGAAGATTTCCTGCAGCAGGTCGTCTGCATCCTCATGGCTGCCCACCATGCGGCGCACGTGCCAGTACAGGCGCTCCCTGTACTCCTTCACTATCCGGTTGAATATGCTTTCAAGCTCTGACATGCAGGCCCATACTTGCCAATGCCGTGCCAAAGTGGAAGGAATGGCGGTTCCGTGCGGCGCGTCAATCCAGTTTGAGCACGGCCATGAATGCGCTCTGGGGCACCTGTACGGTGCCAATCTGCCGCATGCGCTTCTTTCCTTCCTTCTGCTTTTCCAGCAGCTTGCGCTTACGGGTAACGTCGCCGCCGTAGCATTTGGCCGTCACGTCCTTGCGAACCTGGCGCACGGTTTCACGGGCAATAATCTTGGCACCGATGGCCGCCTGAACCGCAATGTCGAACTGCTGCCGGGGAATCAGGTCCTTGAGTTTGAGGCAGATTTTGCGGCCGAAATCGTAGGCGTGGTCCTCGTGGATGAGGGTGCTCAGGGC
>CAMOKK010000133.1 GCA_946617545.1 uncultured Bacteroidales bacterium
TTGTTGCCCCGCTGGGAACCATCGCCATCGCCGCCAATTCCTTTGCCATTACGGCGGAGAGCCTGTGCTATATGCCCGGGGCCGGCATTGCCGATGCCGCCACCACCCTGGTGGGACAGTCGCTGGGCGCCCGCCGCAAACAGCTGGCCACCCGTTTCGCCTGGATTACCACCTTCATGGCCATGGGCATCATGGGCCTCCTGGCCATCCTGATGTACATTTTTGCCCCGCAGATGATGGGGCTCCTGTCTCCGGATGCGGAGGTGATAGGCCTGGGCGCCCGGGTGCTCCGCATCGAGGCCTTCGCAGAAATGGGCTACGCCGCCGCCATGGTCATCTACGGCTGCTGCGTGGGCGCCGGAGACACCAAGTGGCCCAGCGTGATGAATTTCGGCTCCATGTGGATTATCCGTATCATTCCGGCCATCTTCATCACGCGCATCTACGGACTGGTGGGCTTCTGGGTGTGCATGGCGGTGGAACTGAGCTTCCGCGGGCTCTTTTTCCTTGTCCGCCTGTACCGCGGTACCTGGCTTAAAAACGTACAAGATATATGATTGGCATCTATTTACCGGTGGCCGATGAAAGAATCCTGTCGGCCCTGACACTTCAAAACTCCAAGGATTTCCGGGTGTATATGACTTCCTCTCCGGAGGACGACTATCCCTTCGAACCGGTCCGCGGCAGTTGGTCGCAGGTTCAGGAGCCGTTTGTGGCCGTTCTCACCCCCGGCGCCATTCCGCCTCCGGATTATGTGAAACGGGTGGGGCGCAGTTTGAGGTGGCATCCGGATTTTGACGTTTATCATGTGGATGTGGCGGGGAGCCGGCGTTTCCCCCGGAAGGTATCGGCCAAAAAACTTTTCACCCTGGCGCTTGCGGGCGATGCTCCGGCGCCGCTTTCCAGCTTTGTCTTTAGGGCCGATGTCCTTCGCGCCAAGGCCGTTTTCAAGGCTGACGGCACCCTGGACCCGCTTCCGTGCGTATTCTCCTGCGCGGCCGAAAAACCCGTCCGCAGGGTATGCAGGGGGCAGATTGAGTGGCAGGCGGAGGCTCCGTCGCAGGACCCTCTCGGGCAGGAAAAAGCCGTCCGCGAGAGGCTGGACCTGCTGCGCTGGACGGAGGGTTTCTTCGGAGACGACGATTATCCGCTGTCCGTAGGGGACCAGCTGGACCTTTTTGCCGGAGAAGTCATCAAACTCTTCCCCAGCTACTCTGAGGACGACCTGAAGGAAATAATGCTGGGCTTTCAGGTGTCCCAGGGGCCTATCCGCCGGATGCGTGCCCTCAGCGCCCTGAGCAGGGCTCTCAAAGAGCGTCAGAAACAATTACAATAAACATATCTTTGCCTTATGTATTACGTTTGCAAGAGACTGGAAATTTCGAGCGCCCATGCGCTGCACCTTTCTTACGAGAGCAAGTGCGAGAACCTGCACGGCCATAACTGGATAGTGAAAGTTTACTGCAAGAGCGAAACCCTCAATGCCGACGGCATGGTGACGGACTTCACGCACATCAAAAGGGACATCACATCGGCCCTGGACCATAAGAACCTGAATGAGGTGTTCGACTTCAACCCCACGGCGGAGAACATGGCCCGCTGGATTTGCGACCACGTGGAAAACGCCTACAAGGTGGAGGTGTGGGAGAGCGAGATGAACATGGCGGCGTACGAGAGATAATGTACCGGGTAAACGAAATATTCTATTCCCTGCAGGGAGAGGGCTTCTGGACGGGTACGCCCATGGTTTTTGTGCGGCTTAGCGGGTGCAACCTTCGCTGCCCTTTCTGCGACACGGACCATGCCGGGTATGAGGAATTATCGGCCGATGAGGTGGTGCGGAAGGCGTTGGATGCCGGCGGAGAATGCCGACGGATTTGCCTCACGGGCGGGGAGCCTTCCCTGCAGGCCGATGCCGCCTTGCTGTCGGCCTTTCATGAGGCAGGCTATACGGTTCACATGGAAACCAACGGCACGCGGCTGTTGCCGGCCGGGGTGGACTGGGTGACGCTGAGCCCCAAGGAGGATGTGCCGGGCCTCATGGGCGACGGACGGGTTGTGCTGGAAAGGGCCGATGAGCTGAAACTGGTCTTTGACGGCACCCTGCCTGAGGCGCGTCTGGAGTACTGGCGTGTTTTTCCCGCCACATGGCATTTCCTGCAGCCCTGTGATGTGAGCGATCCCGCCCGTAACCGCGAAATCCTCCGCCAGACCATCTCCTACATAGAGTCGCATCCGTCCTGGCGCCTCTCCCTCCAAACCCACAAACTGCTTGGCATCCGCTGAAGCTTGACAGCTAACTCGCTGTATTACAGTTTGTTGTAGTACATTTCTCGTTCGTTTTTTGAACGAGAAATAGTGTGTAAAGCGTTGTGAATGAGAGAGTTAGTTGTCAAGGTCGGGCGGCATGGGACACCTCACACTTAAGGTTTACAAAAAAGTCCAGCAAAAAGCTGGACTTTTTTGAGCCACTCATCAGGCTCGAACTGACGACCTGCGCGTTACGAATGCGCTGCTCTACCGACTGAGCTAAAGTGGCCTGACCGATTGTGATGAACCGGGACTGCAAATATACAAACAATTTTTGTAATTTTGCAACAAATTTCATTCTATGCGTTCTGATATTATTGTCATCGGTGGTGGAGCCGCCGGACTGATGGCGGCCGTAGGAGCCGCTCAGGTACTGGCCCAAAGTGAAAACGGGGGCACTGTAACCGTGTTGGAAAAAATGCCCAAGGCCGGGCGAAAGGTCATGATTACCGGCAAGGGCCGATGCAATTTCACCAATGTGAAGGACTGGGGAGATTTCCAGGACCATATCAGAACGGACGTGAACTTCGTGAGCCCCGCCTGGCATAACCTTACTCCGGAAGGGGTGATGGAACTCCTCAGGCGCAACGGCATGCCCTCCGTGGTAGAACGCGGAGACCGTGCCTTCCCGGCCTCCCACATGGCCGGTGACGTGGTGGACACTCTGCTGAGGGCCTGCACGCTGAGCGGCGTGAAGGTGGTGACGGACTGCGAGGTGAAAACCATCGACATCAATGCCCGCGGCTTCTCCCTGGACTGTGTGCAGACCAGCCGCAAACAGGTACGGGAAAGGGAAGAACTCACCATCGAGCCCGTGGAGTATTCCTGCAAGAAACTTGTCATTGCCACCGGCGGCCTTTCTTATCCCGGAACCGGCAGCACCGGAGACGGCTACATGTGGGCGGAGGAACTGGGACACAGCGTAGATGACTGCTTCCCCAGCCTCACCGCCCTGGTGCCCGTGGGTTACAAGCAGGACTCTTCCCTGGCCGGAGAAATCAAACAGGCCTTCCGCGGCCGTACCGTATATGGAAAGACCAAGGAACGCAAGATAGCCCCCCTTCCCAAATGGTATCCCACTTTTGAGAAACACATTGAACGCATCACTCCGCTCAGTGAACTGGGAGAACTGCTGAACGGCAACAACCTGGACAATGTCCAGCTGAGCCTGTATGTGAACGGAGACCTGGTGCAGCAGGAGTTCGGAGACATCGAATTCACGGACGGCGGCCTGGAAGGCCCGCTGGGCTTCATGGTAAGCCGCCGCGCCGTCAAAGCCCTCAATGACGGGCACAAGGTGAGCCTTTCCATAGACCTGAAACCGGCCGTGGAGCTGGAAAAACTGGATGCCGATATACACGCCAAGTGGGAGGAAGTGATTCACGACGAGCGTTCCAAAGGCCAGAGCTTCCAGCGCCTTT
>CAMOKK010000134.1 GCA_946617545.1 uncultured Bacteroidales bacterium
CTACGGAATTGATTACCTTGTCCTTGTCCGTATCCACGTATTTGCCGTCCTTCCACTCCTGCTCCTTGCCGAAGACGATGGGAACGGGCATGAACTTGCAGTATTTCTGCAGCAGGGCCTCGATGCGGGCCTTCTCCCCGTATTCCTTGGAATCGTCGTCCAGGTAGAGGGTAATCACCGTGCCCCGGTCGGCCTTTTCAATCTCTTCCATCTCGTAGGCCGGGGAGCCGTCGCAGGTCCATTTGACGGCCTTGGCGCCCTCTTTCCAGGAGAGGGTTTCGATGGTCACCTTTTTGGCCACCATGAAGGCGCTGTAAAAGCCCAGGCCAAAATGGCCGATAATGCTGCCAATCTGGTCCTTGTATTTCTCCAGGAATTCACCGGCCGATGAGAAGGCAATCTGGTTGATGTACTTGTCAACCTCCTCCTGAGTCATGCCGATACCGTTGTCGATGACCTTGAGGGTCTTCTTCTTCTCGTCCAGCTCGATATGCACTTTGAGCTCTCCCAGCTCTTCCTTGCAGTCTCCGCTGGCTGCCAGCGCCTTCATCTTCTGCGTGGCGTCCACGGCGTTGGCCACCAGCTCCCGCAGGAAAATCTCGTGGTCGGAATACAAAAACTGCTTGATTACCGGGAAGATGTTCTCGGTGGTTACTCCAATTTGTCCTTTGTTCTTGTTTGCCATAATATCTTTTGTTTTTTGTTCTCAATAAGCGGCCCTTTACGGGACTGGCTTAAGCTTGTCAAATTGCAAGCCAAAGGCTTTCTGCTGACAAATTGGCAGAAATTGGCCGTTGTACTGTAACTTGCTCAATATAAGGAAAATAGGCAAATCAACCTGGGCGTTTTCGCCCAGGTTGATTTGCCTAACTGTTTGATAGCAAGTTATTTGTATTACTACGCCTACCGCTTATAGGAGCAGTTCCGGACTGTAATCTTTTGGAAGCCCAAATCGTTCCAGCACACAACGGGCGTGAGGGCGCCGGTAATCTCCGTGGCCGATATGTTCTCCATGGTGAGATCTTCGGCCACGGAACCTTCTCGTACGGAACAGCCCACGGGGGAGGAGAGGCCCCACATGCGAAGGTCGTGCAGATAGATGTTGCGGGCGGTGCCTTCGGCCTTCCCCCAGGCGCCGGGCTCCAACTCCACGCCAAAGAGCATGTTGTTGCGCCGGGCTTCGCCGCTGGTGCGGTGGGGATATACGCCCGGGCCGTGGAACTGGCAGCCCCGCACTTCCAGACCGTCTGAGGGCATAATCATCCGGATGCCGTTGCAGGAAGAGTTGATGTCACAGTTTTCGATGAGCATGTTGTCCCAGTAGCCGCCGGCTATGCTGTCGTCTCCGGTTTGGAACTTGCAGCCCCGGATAACACCGTTCCGGCAGCCGCGGATATGGATGCCGTCCCAGCCTTCGGTGATTCGGACATTCCGGAACAGGGGCGCTTCCAGTGCGTATCCCAAGAAGGCATAATTGGCCGCCCGGCTTATATGCACATCCTCCATCCGGAAGCCCTTGGCCTCCGCTACGATAATGGTGTGCGGACCGCGCATGTTCTCCTCCCCGCGTTCATCGAACACATGCACCCCGTCGATGGTTCCGGGACCGGTGATGGAGGCGTTCTCCACACCGGCGCCGATAAGGAATGCCTTCATCCACTGGCGGTCGTTCACGCAGTTGGAGTTGGCCGTCCCGTTGCCGCTGTCATAGCGCGTGAGGTCGTGCTCCGGAATGTAGGGAGAGTAGGCGTCGGGGTCTTCCACTCCTTGAAGCACGGCCCCTTGTGCCAGGTGAAGGTCTACATTGTCTTTCAGGTACAGCGTGGCCGATAAGAACACGCCCTCCGGAACAAGCACCTGCCCTCCGCCGGCCTCGGAAGCCTTGTCTATCGCCGCCTGGATGGCCTGGGTGCATATGGTTTCGGGAACGGCGCCAAAGTCCGTGATGGAATAAGTCTCTATCTTCTGGAGGTTGCAGGCTGCCGGAAGAAGGCATAAAAGGGGAATGAGGATTCTTTTCATAAGAAAATTTGACGGATAAAAGGCGTTTGGTACTGATAGGCCAGTTTGGTCAGGTCCCAGCCCGGATGGGTGAGAATCAAGGCTGCTTTCTTGCCGGGCGTGACGGAGCCGTATTCCCGGCTCAGCCCCATGGCGTAGGCGCTGTTAAGGGTGACGGCGTTGAAGGCTTCCACGGGCGTGAGGCGCATCTTGATGCAGCCCTGGGCCATCACAAAACGCATGTCACCGCAGGGGGAGGAGCCCGGGTTGTAGTCGGAGGCCAGGGCTACGCCCAAACCGGCCTTCAGGAAGTCTTTGGCGCGGCCGTAGGGGAGTCCCAGGAAGAAGGAAGAGCCCGGCAGCATGGTGGGCATGGTGGCCGACCCCTTCAGCGCCGCTATCTCCGCCTCCGTGGTGCGCTCCAGATGGTCTACGGACAGGGCCCCGCAGCGGACGCCCACCTGCACGCCGCCGCTCACCGCCAGCTCGTTGGCGTGAATCTTGGGCGTGAGGGAAGTGGCCCGCAGGATACGCTCCGTGTCCTCCACGGTGAAGAAGCCCTCGTCGCAGAAGACATCCACGAAATCGGCCCATTTCTCCGCCTCCGGGAGCATGTCTGTCACGGCCTGCACGTAGGCTTCGTGCGTATAGCCTCGGCCCACGGCATGGGCGCCCAGGAAGGTGCTTTTAACCGCCGCGGGAACCGTTTCCCGGATGCGGCGGATCACCCGCAGCATCTTCAGCTCATCGGCCGGATTCAGGCCGTAACCGCTCTTGATTTCCAGGGCTACGGTGCCCTTGTCCATCATTTCCTGCACCCGCGTCATGGATTGCCGATACAGCTCTTCCTCGGAAGTCCGGTGCAGCAGGTCGGCCGAATTGAGGATGCCGCCGCCCCGGGCCGCTATCTCCTCGTAGGACAGTCCGTTGATTTTGTCCAGGAACTCGCCGTCCCGGCTGCCGGCATATACCACGTGCGTGTGGCTGTCGCAGAAGCCCGGCATCACCATCCCGCCGCGAGCGTCTACAGATTCTTCGCTGCCGCTCAGAATGACAGAATCCATGGGCCCGAAGGCGGCAATGTGCCCGTCCTCTATCCGCAGCCAGGCATTCTCCAGCGTGCCGGTGCGCCCCTGCTCCGGGCCTTCCACCCGAAGCACCCCCTCCGGCTGAATCCCCACCAGCCGTCCTATATTATAGATAAGACTCATTCTTGATGAATTGAATGGATTTTTCGATAAGCGGATGCATGTACGTATCCGTTTTTACGAAGGGAACCTGCTGGCGGTAATCGGCAAAAATGCGCTCCAGGACAGGGGAACTCCTGAGCGGGCGGCGGAACTCCAGCGCCTGGGCGGCGTTGAACAGCTCGATGGCCAGCACCGTCTCCACGTTGTCCACCACCCGCACCAGCTTGGTGGCGCTGTTGGAGCCCATGGAAACATGGTCCTCCTGGCCCTGGGACGAGGGGATGGAGTCGCAGGAGGCGGGCCAGCACAGCCCCTTGTTCTGGCTCACGATGCTGGCGGCCGTGTACTGCGGAATCATGAAGCCGCTGTTGAGGCCGGGCTCCGTCACCAGGTACTTGGGCAGGCCCCGGAGCCCGTGAATGAGCTGGTAAGTTCTTCTTTCAGAGATACTGGCCAGCTCGCTCATGGCAATGGCCAGCGAGTCCATGGGAATGGCGATGGGCTCTCCGTGGAA
>CAMOKK010000135.1 GCA_946617545.1 uncultured Bacteroidales bacterium
CCGCCTCCGAGGTGGGCCGGGAAGAGTTCCCGGAGTACGACGTCACCGTTCGCGGGGCGGTTTCCATCGGCCGGCGGCTCATGGACCCGCTGGCGGAACTGGTGAAGATAGACCCCAAGTCCCTGGGCGTGGGGCAGTACCAGCACGACGTGGACCAGACCCTCCTGAAGGAGAAACTGGACAATACCGTGGAAAGTTGCGTGAACAGCGTGGGTGTGAACCTGAATACCGCCAGCCCCTATCTGCTTCGCTACGTGAGCGGAATCGGCCCGGCGCTGTCCAAGGCCATTGCCGATTACCGCAGCGCCCATGGGGAGTTCAAGAGCCGGGAAGAGCTCAAGAAGGTCCCCCGCCTGGGAGACAAGGCCTTCCAGCAGTGTGCCGGCTTCCTCCGCATCAGCGGGGCCGCCAATCCGCTGGACAATTCCGCCGTGCATCCGGAGGCCTATCACATTGTGGACAAAATGGCTGGGAAGCTGGGAATGAGCACGCGGGATCTGGTGGGAAATGCCGATGCCTGCAAGAGAATCAACGCCCAGGACTTTGTGGAGAAGGACTTCGGCCTCCCTACGGTGAACGACATTATCCTGGAGCTCCAGAAGCCCGGGCGGGACCCCCGTGAACAGGCCCAGGAGTTCTCCTTTGCGGAGGATATCCATGAAATTGACGACCTTAAGGTAGGGATGGAACTGCCGGGCATCGTGACCAACCTGACGGCCTTCGGGGCGTTCGTGGATATCGGCCTTCATGAAAACGGGCTTATCCATGCCTCGCAGATGGGCGTCAGGGGGATGGCCGTTCCCTCGAAGGTTTTGAAACTGCACCAACATATTATGGTTCAGGTGCTTAGCGTAGATTTGGAAAGAAACCGCATAGGATTAAAACTGATAAAATGAAAAGACTGTTAACCCTTTGGGCGCTTTGCGCCTCTGTGATGGCCGTGCAGGCCAAGGACTACAAACTGGCTTCCCCGGACGGGCGGCTCACCCTGTCCGTCCAGACGGGAGAGCGTTTCACTTACAGCGTGTCCCGTGAGGGCGTAGTGCTGCTGGAGCCTTCCGCCATAGGCTTAACCCTGGCCGATGGCACGGTCTGGGGCGCCGGAACGCGTTTTTCCAAGGCCGTGCGCCGCAGTGTGAATACCACTTATGACGCGCCCGTTTTCAAACGCTCCACGGTGAAGGACCATTACAATGAGCTGTGTCTGAAGGCCAAGGGCTTCGAGGTGCAGTTCCGCGCCTATGACGACGGCATCGCCTGGCGTTTTGTGCCGGCAAAGCCTGTCACCGTGAAGGCCGAGGAAACCGTTTTTGCCTTCGCAAAGGACTGGAAAGCCTACATCCCTTATGTGAATCAGCATACGGAAACACTTGAAAGCCAGTTCTTCAGCTCACAGGAAGCGCAATATACCCATGCGGCCATCAGTGATTGGAACAAGGAGCGCATGGCCTTCCCGCCCGTGACGGTGGAGGCCGACGGCGGCGTCAAAATCTGCATCACGGAGAGCGACCTGCTGGACTATCCCGGCCTGTATCTGTACAACGGGGACGGAGACTGCACCCTGGAAGGCCGCTTTGCCCGCGTTCCAGCCCAATATGCCCAGGAAGACGGCAAGACTTTCCAGCGCCTCATCACCGCCCGCAAGGACGTGCTGGCAGAGAATACCCGGGAACTGCCCTGGCGCTCGGTTATCGTGGTTCCCGAAGCCAAAGACCTGGCCCAGAGCGATTTTGTCTGGCGCCTGGCCTCCCCGAATGCCCTCGGGGACCTCTCCTGGCTCAAGCCCGGCAAGGTGGCCTGGGACTGGTGGAACGGCTGGAACCTGTACGGCGTAGATTTCGAGGCCGGCATCAATACGCAGACCTATAAGTATTATATAGACTTTGCATCGGCCCATGGCATCGAGTATATCGTGATGGACGAGGGCTGGGCCAAGCATACCGTGCTCAACATGAAGGAGACGCGGCCGGAGATTGACCTGCCGGAGCTGGTCCGTTATGGCCGGGAAAAGGGCGTAGGCATTGTTCTGTGGACTATCGCCCGCCTGTTCGAAGACCAGATGGAAGAGCTTTGTGCACAGTACTCCGCCATGGGCGTGAAAGGCTGGAAGGTGGACTTCATGGACCACGACGACCAGAAGATGGTCCAGTTCTACCGCCGCGCCGCCGCCACGGCCGCCCGTTACCACATGTTCCTGGACTTCCACGGTGCCTACAAGCCCACGGGCCTGTACCGTACCTATCCCAACGTGCTCAATTTCGAGGGCGTCTACGGTCTGGAGAATATGAAGTGGAACGCCGACTGCGACCAGGTTACCTACGACGTCACCATTCCTTTCACCCGTCTGGTGGCCGGTCCGGCCGATTACACCCAGGGCGCCATGCGCAATGCCCGCAAGGACAATTACCGTGCGGTGGGGGACGAGCCCATGTCTCAGGGCACCCGCTGCCATCAGCTGGCCGAGTATATTATTTTCGACGCTCCGCTGTCCATGCTCTGCGACTCTCCTTCCAATTATATGCAGGAGGAGGAATGCACCGCGTGGATATCGGCCGTTCCTACCGTCTGGGATGAGACGGTGGCCCTGGACGGAGAGATAGGGGAGTATGTGGTGATGGCCCGCCGCAAAGGCTCTGTCTGGTACGTGGCCGCTCTCAATGGCTGGGAGGCCCGAGACCTGGAAATAGACCTGAGTTTCCTGCCCGCCGGCGCCAAAGCCACCGTTATGGCCGACGGCGTGAACGCCCATCGCGCTGCGAGGGATTACAAGAAGAGCGAGGTGGTGCTGGACGGCGGCAAGATGAAGGTGCATCTGGCCCCCGGCGGCGGCTGGGTGATTAAGCTTTAGGACGGATTTTGCGGAAGCGGAGGCTCAGAACGCCCCAGAAGGCTTCCCCGAAGATACCGCTGCTCATTTTGGAGGTGCCCTTTTGTCTGTTGGTAAAGACAATGGGCACTTCCTTTATTTGGAAGCCCAGTTTTTTGGCCGTGTATTTCATCTCTATCTGGAAGCCGTACCCTTTCATCTTGACGGCATCCAGGTTCATGGTTTCCAGCACCTTGCGGGTATAGCAGACGAAACCGGCGGTGGTGTCATACACGTGGAACTGCAGGACGCTCCGCACATAGGCCGATGCAAAATAGCTCATCACGATGCGGCTCATGGGCCAGTCAATCACGCTGACGCCGTTGCAGTAACGGGACCCCACAGCCATATCGGCCCCCTGCTTGGCACAGGCATCGTACAGGCGGAGGAGGTCCTGGGGGTTGTGGGAGAAATCGGCATCCATTTCGAAGACGTAGTCATATCCCTTTTCCAAGGCCCATTCGAAGCCCTTCAGGTAGGCCGTGCCCAGTCCCAGCTTGCCGCTGCGCTCTATCAGGTGCAGCTTCTCCGGGGCCGATGCCTGGAGTTCCTTCACGATGGCGGCGGTTCCGTCGGGGGAGCCGTCGTCTATAATCAGGACGTGAAAGTTTCCGGGAAGGGAAAATACGGCAGCGATGATTTCGCGGATATTCTCCTTCTCATTGTAGGTAGGAATAATAACTAACTTCTTTTCCATTCTTCAAAGATAGCGTTTTTTTCTAAATATTTTCTCCGTCTGCTATGAAAAAATGGTGCCGGTGAAAAAAGTTGAAAAAATTTCTCAAAAAAGTTTGCAGATTCCAAAAAAGGTAGTACCTTTGCA
>CAMOKK010000136.1 GCA_946617545.1 uncultured Bacteroidales bacterium
AAGCTAATCACTTGGCCGGTGCCTTCGTAGAGGGTGAGGGGAGATTCCAACTCCACGGCGAGGACGGTCATGCGGGGGTCCAGGACGCGGGAGGGGACGGAGATATAGCACACACCGGGGGCGGCGCTCCAGTCAATGTCGTTATAGAGTTTCCAAGGCAGTTCCTCTTCTGTTCCCACCACCCGCACCCGCTTGATGCGGGACTTCAGGCCCTTGATTTCGATGGACTCGTTGGGCGCATAGGGGAAATACAGGTAGAGGATGTCTCCGGCCTGGTTCAGGGTGGTGTAGGCCTGTACGTGTCCGGCGGGAATGCCGGCGCGGGTGGGGTACACGGCCTCCGCGTGTTTGGAGGTCCATCGGCCCAGTTCTTTGAGCATGTCAATCTGCTCCTGAGGGATGGTTCCGTCGGCCCGGGGGCCGATGTCCAGCAGCAGGTTGCCGCCCAGGGACATGCAGTCCACCAGCATGCGCAGCACCGTGTCCGGGCTCTTGTAGTCCGTGTCTTTCTTGCGGAAACCCCAGGAATCGTTGATGGTCATGCAAGTCTCCCACCAGGGGCTCTGGGGCCTTACCACCGGCACGCCCAGCTCCGGCGTGTCATAGTCTCCGTTTCCGGCGATGCGGGAGTTGATAATCACCTGGGGATTGTATTCCCGCAGCATGCGCACGATGCCCGGCGCATCCCACTGCTCGGAAGAGAACTCCCAATCCCCGTCAAACCAGTACAGGTCCGGGTTGTAGGTCTCGCTCAGTTCCCGCAGCTGGGCGCTGTTGAAACGGAGGAAGTGCTGCCAGCGCTCCGGCTGCTTGTCAATGTCGTAGCGGGCGGGACCGGCGCGGAAAACGTTGGGATAGTCTTCCCGCGGCCAGTCAATCAGGGAGTAGTACAGGCCCAGCTTGAGGCCTCCCTGCCTGCGGACTTCTTGCACGAAGGGCGTGAGGACATCCCGCGCGGCGGCCGATGACTTGACGGCGCTCACGTCTCCGGCCTTGGTGTCCCAGAGGGCGAAGCCGTCGTGGTGCTTGGAGGTGATGACGGTGTACTTGGCACCGCTCTCGCGGATGAGCTGCACCCAGGCCGCCGGGTCGTAGTTTGCGGCGGTGAAATCGGCCTCCTGGGCAAAGTAGTCCTCCATGCTCACGACGCCGTTGTGGAAAGACCAGCTCTCCGACCAGTCTCCCCGGGAATAGATGCCCCAGTGGATGAAAATGCCCAGTTTGGCCCGGGAGAACCACTCCATGCGGGCGGCTTTGGCTTCGGGCGTTTCTGTAGGGGCCGATGAAGGCCGGTTCCCGCAGGAGGCCAGTGCGGCCAGTACGCCTGCGGCAAGAATCAATTTTTTCATCATTTGCAAAGCATTATGTCCAGGATCATCCGGTCTGTCACCTTCATGCCGGCGCTCCCGATGGCCCCGATGTTCTGAATGGTCTTTTCCACGTCGTCTTCGATGATGCCGTCGGTGGAGGGGATGCAGGTGCCGCTGAGGGCCAGGACGGCCGATTGTACGGCACAGGACACGCCGGAGGCCACCTTCATGGCGCAGCCCACCTTGGCGCCGTCGCACACCATGCCGGTAATGTTGCCGGCCATGTTCTTGATGGCGGCGCACACCTGCTCATACGTGCCCCCTTGCAGATACACGATGCCGCAGGCGCTGCCTGTAGAGGCTACCACGCAGCCGCAGAGGGCGCTCAGCTTGCCCAGGTAGTGTTTGATATGGATGGCTACAAGGTTACTCAGAATAAGCGCCCGGGCCAGTTTTTCGTCATCCACCTTGTATTTGAGGGCGTAGGCAATCACGGGCATGCTCACGGTGATGCCCTGGTTGCCGCTGCCGCTGTTGCTCATGGCAGGGAGGGTGCTCCCGGCCATGCGGGCGTCGGAGGCGGCGGCCGTCAGGCCCATGGCATAGCTCATGAAATCGTCCCCGAAAACCTCTTTCTGGTTCTCCCGGATGGTCTTTCCCACCTTGAGGCCGTAGTCTCCCCGGAGTCCTTCCATGGCCAGGGCCAGGTTCAGTTCCCGGTCTCCCAGGATGAAGGAGATGTCTTCGAAGGGAGCCGTGCAGGCAAAGTCCCAGATGTCCCTCACCGTGAGGTCGTACTTTCCCTGCTGTCGGTCCTGGGCGGCGGCGGCCGATTCGGAACTCATCAGGATGCGGTCTGCAAAACTGGTTTCCACGATGCGGTCGTGGTCGTCCTCGATGACCGCGTAGGCATGCGGATCCACCTCGGCGCTGGCCACGGTGCCGTCTTCCACCGCAACGGTGGCCTTGACATAAAGCAAGTGGGGCGTATCGGCCACGCAGATGTGGATGCAGCCCTGTGCTACCAGCTCCTTGGCCCTTTCGACGGCCCGGGGCGTGAGCCCGGAAAGGACTTCCAGCCCCTTGGAGGAATCTCCGCAGACAGCGCCCAGGGCGGCCGCAACGGGGAGCCCCACCATGCCGGTTCCGGGGATGCCCACCCCCATTCCGTTCTTGAGGATATTGCCGCTCACGGCCACGTCTATCCGGAGGGCGGCCTTGAGCCTCCAGGCCTTGTCACAACAGGAACAGTTGTCGCTGATAATCTCAACGGCCTTGGCTACGGCCAGGGCCACGGCAATGGGCTCGGTGCAGCCCAGGGCGGGCTTCACCTCCTGACGGATAAGGGCGATGATTTCAAAGGGCGTCATAAAGTCAGGAAATCGACAAAAGCGTCTACGTCCAGATTGTAGCCCCTGGGGCCCCGGAGGGTGTTGCCTTCCGCGTCCAGGAGGAAGTAGTTGGGCTGGGAATTCACGCCAAAGCGCTTTAATACCAGATGAGAATTCACCCGGCCCACGTCTTTGAGCACTTTCCCGCTCTCGGTGGTGACCCACTGCTCTTCCGGGAGGCGGGTTTTGTCGTCCACGTAGAGGGACACAATCACATAGTCATTGCGCAACTTCTGCAGCACCTGGGGGTCACTCCAGACGCGGGCTTCCATTTCCCGGCAGTTCACGCAGCCGTGGCCGGTGATGTCCACAAACACCTTCTTGCCGCTTTCCTTGGCGGCGGCCAGGCCGTCTTCCAGCTTGCTGTAGCCCGTAAGGCCGTGCGGCAGGGACACCTCGGAGCCCGTGAGATTCTTCGCTTCGCTCAGAATGACAGGAGAAGAGGCGGGGGCGGAGCCCAGCACGAAGTCCTGCGTCTCCAAGGGAGGCAGATAGCCGCTGAGGGCCTTCAGGGGTGCGCCCCACATGCCGGGGATGAGGTATACGACAAAGGCGAAATCGGCAATCACCAAAGCCAGCCGGCCCACGGAAATATACTCCAGGGGGCTGTCGTGCTTGAAGCGAATCTTGCCCAGCAGGTACAGGCCCAGCAGGGTGAAGCAGACAATCCAGATGGCCAGATAGACCTCGCGGTCCAGCAGGTGCCAGTGGTAGGTTTGGTCGGCCACGGAGAGGAATTTAAGGCCGAGGGCAATCTCAATGAAGCCCAGCACCACCTTTACGCTGTTGAGCCAGCCCCCGCTCTTGGGCAGTTTCTTGAGCACGGAGGGGAAGAAGGCCAGCAGGGCGAAGGGCAGGGCGAAGGCTATGCTGAAGGCCAGCATGGTGACCATGGGCGTCCAGAACTCTCCCTGGGTGCTCTTGATGAGCACGGT
>CAMOKK010000137.1 GCA_946617545.1 uncultured Bacteroidales bacterium
CGGTGGAGCTGTCAAAGGCAATCTCCACGTTCTCCACATCCTTGCCGATGATGGAACGCAGCACGGCGGCCGGTTTCTTGTGCAGGATGAAGGAAGCCTTCTCCGTAGCCTTCACGTCTCCCGTGGTATAGCAGATGAGCTTGTGGGAATCGGAGGCCACCAGGGTGGTGCTTTCCGTGTCTATGTCAAAGAAGATACCGTTCATGGCCGGCCGGATTTCGTCGTCGGCGGTGGCGTAGATGGTGCCCTGGATGCCGTCTACCAGGCTTTCGGCCGGGAAGGTAACCTTGAGGGCGTCCTCACCGGTGGTTTTGATTTCCGGGTAATCGTCGGCCGGGAAATAGGGGAGGACGGAGTTGCCGCTGGCCCAGCTGCACTCGAAGGAGGCGTCGGATACGGTCTTGATGCGGAGCGGCTGGTCCGGGAGTTCCTTCAGCAGGTCCGTCATGTGACGGGCAGGGACGGCCACGGAGCCTTCCTCGTCACAGCTGTCCACCTCTACGGAGGTGCGCAGGGTGAGCTCGGAGTCCGAGGCGGTAATTTCCAACTTGCCGTCCTTGAGTACAAGCAGGAAGTTCTCCAGGATGGGAAGCGGAGACTTGGACGGAATGGCCTTGGATACATCCATGAGGGCCTTCAGGAGATTGGTGCTGGAAATGGTCAGGTTCATATCTTGTTTTCTTTATTGTCTCAACTCACAAATATAAGCATTTTCTTCCAAATGGCATAAGTTTTGATTTTCAAATGCCCGGAAAAAAGTTAAAACAATATAGTGATGAAAAACATGACAACTGTACTATTATCTATCCTGGCCGGCGGCCTTACCGCATTTGGCGTAGTGAAGGCCACCGCCCCCCAGCCGGCTTCCGAGCCCACTACGGTGGTGACGGACGCGGCCGGCAACACCGTAGAATACCGCACTGTCAATTTGGCAGACTCCGATTATCCGGACTTCACCTATGCCGCAGAGACGGCCGTGGAGTCCGTCGTTTATGTGGAGGTGACGGTTCAGAGCCAGTCCCGTTCCATAGACCCTTTCGAATTCTTCTTCGGCTTCGGTAACGGCTACGGCTTCGGCCAGCCCCGGGAGCAGCGCGGCAGCGGCTCCGGCGTAATTATCCGCCCGGACGGCTACATCGTGACCAACAACCACGTGGTGGCCGGTGCCACCAGCATCCAGGTTACCCTCAATAACAACCAGCAGTATGAGGCCACCGTCGTGGGCACGGACCCTGCTACGGACGTGGCCATCATCAAGGTGGATGCCACGGACCTTCCCGCTATAGCCCTCGGCAACTCCGACGCCCTGCGTCTGGGCGAGTGGGTGCTGGCCATCGGCTCCCCGCTGGGCGCCCAGCTGCGTTCCACCATTACGGCCGGCATCGTGAGCGCCAAGGGCCGCAGCATGCCGGACAATTCCGGAGAATTCAAGATTGAGTCCTTCATCCAGACCGATGCGGCCGTGAATCCCGGCAACTCCGGCGGCGCCCTGGTGAACAAGAAGGGTGAACTGGTGGGCATCAACACCGCCATCGTATCCCAGACGGGTTCCTATACCGGCTACTCTTTCGCCGTCCCCGTGAACATTGTCAAGCGTGTGGCCGATGACCTGATGGACTTCGGCTCCGTGAAGCGTGCGCTGCTGGGAATCACCATGGGAACGGTGGACAAAAAGTTTGCCGACGAAATGAAACTTTCCTCCGTGTCCGGCGTATATATTAACGAGGTTTTGAAGGGAAGTGCCGCGGAAAAAGCCGGGCTGAAGAAGAACGACGTCATCGTGGCCATTGACGGCCAAAAGGTTACGGACGCTTCTTCCGTACAGGCCAAGGTAAACAACTATCACCCCGGAGACAAGGCCACCATCACCTATATCCGTGACGGAAAGCAGCAGGAAGCACAGGTTGTCTTCCAGGCTGTCAGTCAAGGGGAGGCTGTTGTCAATACCGATGGCGGAGTCGTCTTTTACGGAGCTACGCTGAAGGAGGCCGATACGGAGACGCTTCGCCGCCTGGGCCTGAAAGGCGGAGTGGAGATTGTCACCCTCTCCAGCGGAAAGATGGCCGAAGCCGGCGCCAGGGAGGGCAGCATCATCACCTACGTCAACGGTGCCGCCGTTTCAAAACCCGAAGAAGTCGTAACCAAGGCCAAGAAGGCCAGCCGCGCCATCTATGTGGAAGGTGTGGACAAGAGCGGAAGGTCCTTCTACTTTGGTTTCGGCAAGTAAGGGATTGCCGCATATAAAGTTATTTCGGTCAGTTCCTTACACGAGGAGCTGACCGAAATTATTGTATATAAATGAGACAACTTAAAATTACCAAGTCCATCACCAACCGCGAAAGCGCGTCGCTGGACAAGTACCTGCAGGAGATTGGCCGCGAGGAGCTCGTGACCCCGGACGAAGAAGTGGAACTGGCCCAGCGCATCCGCAAAGGAGACCAGGAAGCCCTTGAGAAACTCACCCGTGCGAACCTTCGCTTTGTGGTTTCCGTGGCCAAGCAGTACCAGAATCAGGGCCTGAGCCTGCCGGACCTCATCAACGAAGGCAACCTGGGCCTGATTAAGGCCGCCGAGAAATTCGATGAAACCCGCGGTTTCAAATTCATCTCCTACGCCGTGTGGTGGATTCGCCAGAGCATTCTCCAGGCCCTGGCCGAACAAAGCCGTATCGTGCGCCTGCCCCTGAACCAGGTGGGCTCCCTGAATAAAATCAACAAGGCCCTCACCCGCTTTGAACAGGAGAACGAGCGCCAGCCCACCAACGAGGAACTCTCCGAGATGATAGACGTCCCCAAGGACAAGATTTCCGATACCCTCCGGGTGGGCAGCCGCCACGTCAGCGTGGACGCTCCCTTCGTGGAAGGGGAGGACAACAGCCTGCTGGACGTTCTGCCCAACGACGATTCCCCGTCCGCAGACCGCGGCCTGGTGAACGAGAGCCTGAACACGGAGATTGAGCGTGCCCTGAGCACCCTCACGGACCGCGAGAGAGAGATTGTGAAGTCTTTCTTCGGCATCGGCTGCCAGGAGATGACGCTGGAAGAGATTGGCGAGCGCTTCGGCCTCACCCGCGAGCGTGTGCGCCAGATCAAGGAAAAGGCCATCCGCCGTCTCAAGATGCCCTCCCGTTCCAAACTCCTTAAAGGTTATCTGGGATGACGGCCGAGGCATTTATCCAGCAAAAGGCCGCCCTGGCGGTCCAGGCCCTCTACAAGGCCGATGTCCCTGCCGACTCCCTGCAGGTCTCTGTAACCCGCAAGGAATTTGAAGGGGACTATACCCTGGTCACCTTCCCGCTGCTGAAGATATCCCACGCCGCCCCCGATGCCACCGGCAATGCCATCGGCCAGTGGCTTGTAGACAATGTGCCGGAAATCAGCGCCTTCAATTCCGTGAAGGGTTTCCTCAACCTTTCCTTCTCTCCCGTCTACTGGAACGAGAGCCTGCAGGCCCTGTCGGCCGATGAGAACTTCGGCCGGCTGCCGGACACCGGAAAGCGCATCATGGTGGAGTTTTCCACTCCCAATACCAACAAGCCCCTTCACCTGGGCCATATCCGCAACAACCTGCTGGGAGACAGCG
>CAMOKK010000138.1 GCA_946617545.1 uncultured Bacteroidales bacterium
AACACCTACCACCTGTACCTCCGTCCCGGCCTGGACACCCTCCGGAAAGCCGGCGGCCTGCACCGCTTCGAGCATTGGGACCGCCCCATCCTCACGGACAGCGGCGGCTTTCAGGTCTTCTCCCTCGCCCCCATCCGCAAACTGACGGAAGAGGGCTGCAAGTTCTCCTCGCATATAGACGGCAGCAAGCACATCTTCACTCCGGAGAACAACGTGGACACCCAGCGCATCATCGGGGCCGATATCGTGATGGCCCTGGACGAGTGCTGCCCCGGAGACGCAGACCTCCGCTATGCCACCAAGTCCCTCAAGCTCACCCAGGGCTGGCTGGAGCGCTTCGCCCGCCATTTTGACCAGACGGAGCCGCTGTACGGCTACCGGCAGGTGATGTTCCCCATCATCCAGGGCTGCGTGTATCCGGAACTCCGGAAACAGGCCGTGGAGCACGCCCTCACCCTGGACAACGACAACCGCGGCGGCTATGCCGTGGGCGGCCTGGCCGTGGGAGAGCCCACGGAAAAGATGTACGAGATGCTGGAGGTTACCTGTCCCCTGCTGCCGGAGAACAAACCCCGCTACCTGATGGGCGTGGGCACCCCCGTCAATATCCTGGAAGGCATTTCCCGCGGAATAGACATGTTCGACTGCGTAATGCCCACCCGCAACGGCCGCAATGGCATGCTTTTCACATGGGATGGCATCATGAACATGAGAAACGCCAAGTGGACCGACGATTTCACCCCCCTGGACCCCAAAGGGACTTCATTCGTGGATTCCTATTATACCCGGGCCTATATCCACCATCTTTTCATAGCCGGAGAGATGTTCGCCGCCATGGTGGCGTCTGAACACAACCTGGCCTTCTACTTGGACCTGGTGCGCACCGCCCGGGAGCACATCGTGGCCGGAGACTTCACCTCCTGGAAAAACGCCGTCATCCCTAAACTGAGCCAGAGACTATGAAATTCCAGGGATTACAGAAGCTGGACTGGTACATCATCCGCAAGTTCCTGACCACTTTCTTCGTTTCCATCGCGGTACTGGCCGTGGTGGTGGTCATCTTTGACGTAAGTGAGAAGATTGACGACTTCATCAAGAAGGAAGCCCCCCTGAAGGAAATCATCTTTGACTACTACCTCAACTTCATCCCGTATTTCATGAACATGTATTCCCCTATGTTCGTGTTCCTTACGGTCATTTTCTTCACGTCCAAGATGACGCAGGATTCGGAGGTCATCGCCATCCTCTCCGGCGGTATCAGTTACCACCGCTTTGCCCTGCCCTACCTGGTATCGGCCTGTTTCATTGCGCTGCTCTCGCTGGAACTGGGCCAGTGGGTGATTCCGCACGCCAACGGCACCAAGGTGGATTTTGAGCAGAAGTACAACTCCTGGCGCAAGGTCAAGATGGGGCACGACATGCACTACAAGCTGGAGAACGACCATTTTGTCTATCTGGAGAGCTTCAGCGCCTATAACAATACGGCTTACAATTTCACCCTGGAAGACCTTTCCGGCGGGCGCATGCGCTCCAAAATATCGGCCGAAAGCGCCCAGTACGACACCGTGAGCGGGGTCTGGCACCTCAGAAACTGGACCCGGAGGGACTATGACGAAGGAATGAGGGACAAGATTACCAGCGGCCGGCAGATGGATACCACCCTGAGCCTTACCAGGGATGACTTTTTCCTGAACAAATTCACCATCCAGCGGCTGAACAAGCGAGAGCTGAACCAGCTCATCCAGACGCAGAAAATGAGGGGCGACGCCTCCGTGAAAAACGCCCTCATCGAGAAGAACAACCGCTATTCGCTGCCCTTCTCCACCATTATCCTCACCATTATCGGCCTGTCGCTCTCTACCCGGAAAAAGCGGGGCGGCATGGGCTGGAACCTGGCGGCCGGAACGGCCCTGGGCTTCTCCTACATCCTGTTCATGCAGTTCAGCGAGATGTTTGTGATTACGGATACCCTGCCGGCGTCCGTTGCCATCTGGCTGCCCAATTACCTGTATACGGCCATTGCCATTTTCCTGTATGTAAAAGCCCCCAAATAATGAAAGTTCCCATCGTTAACCACTCTCCCTATCCCTGTCCGGCCTATGCTACGGAGCAAAGCGCCGGCATGGATTTGAAAGCCAATCTGGAAGAGTCCCTCGTTTTGAAGCCGCTACAGCGGGCCCTGGTTCCTACCGGGCTTTACATGGCCCTTCCGGCCGGTTATGAGGCCCAGGTACGCCCCCGCAGCGGACTAGCCGCCAAGCATGGCATCACGGTCTTGAACACGCCCGGTACCATCGATGCCGATTACCGCGGAGAGGTGAAGGTGATTCTGGTGAACCTCTCGGACACGCCTTTCGAGATTGTCCCCGGGGAACGGATTGCCCAGATGGTGATTGCCCGCCACGAGAAGGTGGAATGGGAAGAAGTCAACGAACTGGATGCCACCTCCCGCGGCGTCGGCGGCTTTGGTTCCACCGGAAGATAAATTGTCATTCCGAACAACCCCTGTCATTCTGAACGAAGTGAAGAATCTCATGAAAATAGAAGAACTCTACGACATCTACCTGCACAGCGCAGGCGTTTCTACCGATACACGCACCCTTAAGAAGAACCAGCTTTTCTTCGCCCTCAAGGGGGAGAATTTTGACGGCAATGCCTTTGTGGACCAGGCCCGGGAAAAGGGCGCATCCTATGTGGTGGCCGGAGAGAACGGCCTGGAAACCTTGAAGGAACTGGCCGCTTATCACCGCCGCCAGCTCAGGATTCCCGTTATCGGCCTTACCGGCACCAATGGGAAAACCACCACCAAGGAGCTCATCAAGAGGGCCTTGGGCGCCGCCTACCGCGTCAGCGCCACGGAGGGCAACCTGAACAACGAGATTGGCGTGCCGCTCACGGTGCTGCGCATCCATCCGCGGGCCCAGATAGCCATTGTAGAAATGGGTGCCAGCCATCCGGAAGACCTGAAGCCGCTACTGGCTGTTGCGCAGCCCAATCTGGGGCTCATCACCAATGTGGGCAAGGCCCATCTGCTGGGCTTCGGCAGCTATGAGGGCGTCAAGCACGCCAAGGGCCTCCTTTACGATTATCTCAAGGAGCATGACGGCGTGGCCTTCGCCAACGCCGATGACCCCGTGCTGCAAGAAATGCTGGCTCAAAGGGGCCTGGAAGCCATTCTCTACTCCGGCGAGGGCGTAAAGGCAAAGGCCGATCCTTTCCTGGAACTCCGCTTCGAGGACGCCATCCTGAAGACGCAGCTGGTGGGCACCTACAATGCTCCCAACGTGCTGGCGGCCCTGCGCATAGCCTGGTACTTCGACGTTCCCCGGGAGGATGCCTTGCAGGCCGTCGCCTCTTACGTTCCTTCCAACAACCGCTCGCAATTAGTTAAGACCAAGCGCAATACGCTTATCGTAGATGCATACAACGCCAACCCTTCCTCCATGGCCGTGGCCTTGGACAACCTCGCGCAGATGAAAGGCCGGAAGGTGGCCCTGCTGGGAGACATGCGGGAACTGGGAGAAGAGGCCGCCGCCGAGCATCGGCAGGTTGTGGAGCGGCT
>CAMOKK010000139.1 GCA_946617545.1 uncultured Bacteroidales bacterium
TGGCCCTCACGGTGTGCGTGAGCGGCCTTGCCCAGCCCAAGGGCCCGCGTCCTGCTTCCCCCAAGGACAAGGAAAAAACGGAAGAGAAGAAGGAGGCGCCGGCGCTGAACCTGACCTTTTCCGAAGGCCTGTTCGGGGCCGCCCAGAATGAAAAAGACTGGTATCTGGAAATCCCGGACAGCCTGCTGGGGCGCCGCTTTCTGGCGGTAACCCGTTATGTGAGCAACACCGTGGGTGCCGGCGTGTACGGCGGCGAGGAAGTGAACGAGGCCATGCTCTACTGGGAGAAGGCCGCTAACGGCAACCTCCTGCTTCGCTCGGACGTCCTGGGCATTACCGCCCCCAAGGACAACGTCATTGCCGAGGCGGTGCGGGTGAGCTCCGAAAACCCCATCGTGGCTTCCTTCAAGCCGGAAAAGGGCGCATCGGCCGGAACCACCCGTATCAAGGCAAACAGCCTCTTCGAGGGTGATACGCAGGTCTTTTCCTTAGACAGCCGCAGCAAGAAGCAGTACAACCTGGGCGGCGTAAAGGCCGACGCCAGCTTCATCCAGAGCATCCGTTCCTTCCCCATCAACACGGAAGTGACGGTGACCAAGACCTACAGCTACAACCAGCCCTCGGGCGCTCCCGGCGCTTCCGGCCCCCGCAGCACAACCCTTCCCGCCGGACGGGAAAGCGGCTTTGTGACCGTGGTGCTCAACACGTCCATGATACTTCTCCCCCAGGAGCCCATGCAGCAGCGTTATTTTGACCCCCGCGTAGGCTATTTCGCCAACGGTTACAGCCTGTTCACGGACGAGCAGCAGGGTGTTCAGAACATCCGCTTCATCACCCGCTGGCGCCTGGAGGCCCGTCCCGAAGACGTGGAAAGGCAGAAGAGGGGAGAGCTGGTGGAGCCCGTCAAGCCCATCGTGTACTATATTGACCCCGCCACCCCCAAGCAGTGGGTCCCGTACCTGATGGCCGGCGTGAACGACTGGAACGCGGCCTTTGAGCAGGCCGGCTGGAAGAACGCCATCCGGGCCGAAGAGTGGCCTCAGAATGCCGATGAGCTGGGAATGAGCCTGGAAGACGCCCGTTTCTCCGTGATTCGCTACCTGGCATCCCCCATTGCCAACGCCTACGGCCCCAACGTACACGACCCCCGCAGCGGAGAAATCCTGGAAAGCCACATTGGCTGGTATCACAATGTGATGACGCTGGTGCATGACTGGTATCAGATTCAGGCCGGCGCCATCGACCCCCGGGCTCGTGCCTTCAAATATGACGAGGAGCTGATGGGAGACCTCATCCGCTTTGTGTCTTCGCACGAGGTGGGCCACACCCTGGGCCTTCGGCACAACAAGGGCTCATCCAGCTTCACTCCCGTGGAGAAGCTGCGCGACAAGGAGTGGGTGGAGAAGAACGGCCACACCGTGAGCATCATGGACTATGCCCGCTTCAATTACGTGGCCCAGCCGGAGGACAATATCTCCAAGGAAGGCATATATCCCCGGATTAACCTCTACGACAAATGGGCCATCGAGTACGGTTACAAGCCCACCTATATTGACAATCCCAAGGAGGACCACCTGTGGTGGAACAAGGAAATCATCGCCCGCCTGAAGGCCGAACCGCGCCTGTGGTTTGGCGGAGAGGGCTATGACGAGGACCCCCGCGCCCAGAGCGAAGACCTGGGAGACAACGCCGTTGCCGCCAGCGATTATGGTATCCTGAACCTCCAGCGCATTATCGGCCAGCTGCCTCAGTGGAATAGCGAGGAGGCCAACATGTTCACCAACCTGGGCCGCATGTACAGCGCCCTGGTGCAGCAGTATGGCCGATACATGGGCCATGTGGCCATGAATGTGGGCGGCCGCTACATCACCAACCTGAGCGTGGAACAGGAAGGCGTCAAGTATGCCCCCGTTCCCAAGGAGCGGCAGAAGGACGCCCTGAACTTCCTGAACCGGCGCCTGTTCCAGAAGCCGTCCTGGATGGTGGAGCAGCCCTATATCTTCAACCTGTCCGACCATGCCGAGTCTCAGTATCTGTATCCGCTCATCAACAGCGTAGTGAGCGCAGGCAGCCTCCTGAGCCTCACCAAGCTGGACCGGATGGCCTCCTTTGCCCAGGCTTCTTCCGACAATTACAGCCCGGAAGAGTACCTGCAAGACCTTCACAAGATGATTTTCTCCGAGCTGGACAAGGGCGGAAAAGTGAGCAGCTACCGCCGCTATCTGCAGACGCGTTTTGTGACCACGGCTTTGGAGATTGTGAAGGCCGACCGTTCCAAGTCTTCTCCCAGCCGCGCCCTTCTGATGGGTGAGATTATCTCCATCCAGAAGGCGGCTTCCAAGGCCAAGAGCTCGGATGCGGCCACCCTGGCCCATTGGCAGACCCTGGCCAAACAGATTGAGAACGCATTGGATTAAGCTATGAACCAAAGAACCCCCATCTTCTTCTTCATCCTGGCCGTTGCCGCCAATCTGTATGGCTGCATTGCCGATGAGGCCTTCAGAATGGCCGCCAAGCCGGCTTTGATGCCGCTTCTGGCCCTTTCCGTGCTTGTTTTTGCCCTGAACAACCGGGTAGACCGGCGTCGGCTGGGGCTCCTGGTCACGGCCGAACTCTTCGGCTGGGCGGGCGATGTCCTGCTCATGTGGTCGGAGTTTCCGTTCTTCGCCGCCGGAATCGGGGCGTTCTTTATCGGCCATTTTTATTACCTGCGCGTGTTTGGCAGGCTGTCCTGGAGAAGGATGAGCTGGAAAACCTGGCTTCCCTGCCTGCTGCTGATGGGTGGGACGGTGTACGGGCTGGTGCTCCTCCTGAAGATTGAAGGCATGCTCCTTATTCCCATGGCTGTTTACGGCTTCATGCTCATGCTGCTCATTTTCAGTGCGCTGTGCGGCCTGTTCCGGCTCAAGAACAAGGGTGCCTGGATTATTGTGCTCATAGGAACGCTCCTGTTCACCTTCTCCGACGCCCTCATTGCCGCCGGCACTTTCGGCCTGTCCCACTTCGCCCTTCACAACTTCACCGTAATGGCCACCTACATCCTGGCCCAGGTCCTGTTGGCCGTGGGCGCCCTGAAACTTTGACAGCTAACTCACTGATACTCATAGACTTGTAATACATTTCTCGTTCAAAATTTGAACGAGAAATGTTGTGTTATCCGGTGAGTATCAAGCACTTAGCTGTCAAGCCCCCTTAGCGCTTCAGGCGGACGTAAATGCTCAGAGGCAGGATTTTTCCGAAGGAATCGCCCAAAGCCAGCTCTCCGGAGGTCATTTCCCGGAAAGCGCCCTGGAATGCCTCCCGCACCACCGTCTCTCCCAGGGCCGCGCTGTAGCCGTTGGAATAGAGATTCAGAACCATGAAGGCATCCCTTTCAGAGAGGATGGCCGATACATTCTGCAGCAGGCCGAAGAGGAGCTGGTCCAGCTTCCATTTCTCTCCGTCCGGGCCGTGGCCGTAGGCCGGAGGGTCCAGGATGATGCCGTCGTACTTGTTGCCTCGTTTGGCTTCGCGCCTGGCAAACTTGAGGGCGTCTTCCACCACCCAGCGGAT
>CAMOKK010000140.1 GCA_946617545.1 uncultured Bacteroidales bacterium
TCCCGCGTGTGGGTTTTGGCACGCATGCAGTATCGCACTTCCTTATCGCAAAGGAGGCAGCGGCGGGGAGGAAGGCCGATGGATGCCCGGTCCAGGAGATGGCCGGTCTCCAGCACGTCGATGTCCATCAATCGGCCCAGGGGATGGGTGTCCTCGATTTCGCAGCACAGGCGTTTGACCAGGGCGGCAGGCAGCGGGACCAGCAAATAGGCCTCGTAACCGCTTACCAGATCCTTCACCTGCGTAAAATGCGTCACACTGCCGAATTTGTCCAAAAGAGCCGCCAAGCCGGCGCCACCCACCACCAGTGACTTTTCCGTGCGCTTCCGAGGCCCCGGGAACTGGACGGTAAGGCAGATGAGCGTATGCCCCGGCCATGCCGACAACAAGTCCTGCTGGTGCTTCGCCCGTGCATCCCGGCTCTCCAGCAACTGTTCCAGACTAATATTCATTATTCCAGCATCTTCGCTACTATTCTTCCCTTCTCCAATTTGATTTCCAGACCGCGAAGGAAACGTTTTGCTCCCGGAGATATCCAGACATGGATTTCATCTCCGCTCTTGTTCTCCAAAAGTCCCCGGCCCTCCATCTTCAAAACGTAGTGGAAGCAGTTTTCTCCCTGCCAGAAGGTCGCATCCTCTCCCAGATAGCTCAAGTTTGCCAGCACATCCGTAGAGCCCAGAAGGAGTCGCACCCTCATGGGGGTTTCCGGAAGCGAAGCGGGATCTATGTTTCGGAAATAAAAAGCAAAGGAAGCCACATCCAGTGTTACCAGGCCATCCTTGGGATAAATCTTCCGGACGGGATCCGGAGTGTCCTCTATCTGCAGGACAGACTCCACCTCATCCTTGCCGTAGAAGAATTCCAGATGGCGCATCTTTCCCTTCTTGACATGCGGGAAAGAATAGTAGTACGGCGACAAATCTTCCTTGGAGAGGATCAGGTTCACTTTGTACTGATTGCGAAGAAAGAGTTTGAACACGCTGGCCGCCTGCACACAGAAATCGGCCGCATAGGCGGGAGTTCCCTTCCAGTCGGTATCGGACAGGGTAAGGGTAGCCGTAGCCATCTTGGCACGGATACCGCCCCGGATATATTGCACCTTATAGTGCGCCTCCCCATCGGCCCATTCTGAGGGTTTCTCCCCCTGCGGCGCAAACGACAGCAAGGGCAGCAAGGCAAGAAAACACACCAACTTTCTCATCGGAAAAACTACTGCTTATTGCGGTAGATGGAGTCCATGGAGACATTGCCCCAGGACGGGAGGGTTTGGTCAACAACGAGGGCGTCAACGGTGCGCTCCTTGCCCAGGATGACGTCCTGTTCCAGGAAATTCATCTCTTCATCCCAAAGGAGATTCATGTAGGCGGCCACATCGTGCGTGCGGCCTTCATAGCGGTAAATCAGGTGATGATATCCCTTCCTGTCAAACTGCCTGTCAAAATAACTGCTACCCCAGATGCCCCGGCCAAAGAGTCCGTAAAAATCATAAGCCACCGCCTTGTCCTCCGTACCGTGGAAGAACACGATGGGGCACGGCTGTGCTTTGAATTTGGGCGTTCCCGTCACGGAAATCACCGCACCGGCAAACGACATCACCCCTTTGAAATTGAACCCTTCCGGCAACTCGGGGGCATCGCCATTCACAATATGGTACTCCGTAGCCAGCGAAATAATGGCTCCGGCCGATGACCCCGCCAGCACCAGATTATTCACATCCACTCCCACCTCATTCTCTGCCAGGAAATTCACCGCCGAGCATACATCTTCCACGCCCATCTCCTGCGAGAGGAGGAACTGTCCCGACGCCTTGTTGGCACCGGAGAGCCCCTTCCCTACCTTATATCCCTTCATGCCCAGCCGATAGTCGATGGCAACCACACCATACCCTGCCTCATTGAGGCGCTTAAACCATTCCACCTGGAACTTTCCGTCCCGCGTGCCGCTAATGAATCCACCGCCGAAGACAAACAGCACCGTGGGTTTGGGATGGCCCTCAAACGTGGTCTGAGAACCCTCAGCAGGCGCATATACGTCCAGATACAAATCCAGCGTATCACGCGTGGCAAACTTGAAAGTCTTCTGTCCCCAGGCGGGAGCAGCAAACATAAGCGCCAACAGAATGGGGAGAATCTTGCGCATATTATTCAATGTTGTAAATTTTATCCAGGACAGAACCGTCGCGGTTCATCACAACGCCAACCACCTTCTTGCCGAACGGCAGCGGGTCCGGGGTGCCGATAATGGAATTTGCCTTTGCGGCCAGTTCTTTGATATCCACCACCTTGAGGCCGGCCGCCTTCAGTTTTTCTGCGATTTCAGGCCTGAGCGGATTCACGGCAATGCCATATTCCGTCACCACCACGTCCACGGACTTGCCGGGCGTGATGAGCGTAGTCACCTTGGGCACCACGCAGGGAATGCGGCCGCGCAGCAGCGGGCACACGATGATGCTGAGGGCACTGTCTGCCGCCGTATCCTGGTGGCCGCCAATGGCCCCGCGGATAATGCCGTCAGAGCCCACCAGCACATTCACGTTGAAGTTCGTATCTACCTCCAAGGCGCTCAAAATCACGATATCCAGGGCATGCGTGGCACTTCCCAGGTGCTGTCCGGAAGCATATTCCACCGCGGAAACCTCCTGATGAAGCGGGTCCCGGGCAATGGATTCCGCCGCCACCTTGTCAAAGGACTGGACATCAATGAGTTTGCCGATAAGGCCCTCTTCGTGCAATTTCACCATGTGGGCCGTAATGCCGCCGAGGGCAAAGGAAGCCTTGATGCCCCGGTTAATCATCTCTTCCCGAATGTACTTGACGGCAGCCAACGAAGCGCCGCCCGTACCCGTCTGGATGCTGAAGCCATCCTCGAAGTAACCGGAATTGATTATTACTTTGGCAGCCTGTTTGGCCAGCAGGATATCCCTCGGATTCTTGGAATCCCGGATGGCCCCGGCGGCAATCTTGGAGCTGTCCCCCACGCTGTCCACCACAACAACCGATTCAACGTCGGCTGCGGATATGGACTGCGGCATGTTGGGATAGGGCACCAGGTCATCCGTAATCACCACCACATGCTTGGCATAGCGGGCATCCGGCAGGGCATAACCCAGGGAGCCGCAGATGCTCTTGGCATGCTCGCTGCGGGGCACACCGCAGGCATTGCCCAGCTCGTCACAGGCCGATGCTCCCAGGAAGGCCACGTCAATCTTGAGCTCTCCCCTCGCAATGGCGCTGCCGCGGCCACCGTGGCTCCGGAACACCACCGGCTCCTTCATCAGGCCATGGGAAATGGCATCGGCCAGTTCTCCGCGAAGACCGGAAGTGGAAATGCCGGTGATGACGCCGTTTTTGATATGTTCTATAAGCGGCTTGTGAACGTCGGAGAGGCTGGAGGCGGCCAGTTTGAGGTCTTTGAAGCCCATCTGGGCCAGTTTGTCCACAACCAGGTTCACCACTTTGTCTCCACCCCGGAAATGATGGTGGAAACTGATGGTCATTCCATTCTGGAGGCCGGAACGCTTGATGGCCTCTTCCAGGGTAA
>CAMOKK010000141.1 GCA_946617545.1 uncultured Bacteroidales bacterium
GCTACCGACGAAGCCGAACTGGCCGCCCTCATGGACATTTATTCCGCCGTCGTCGCCGGCGCTTTCATTTAATCATTATCTACGCCTATGAAATACTGTCCCAACTGCGGAGCCCAGCTCTCCGACAACGCCAATTTCTGCGGTTCCTGCGGAACGCGCATCGGCGCCTCCCAGCCCCAGTTCAACGAACAGCAGCCCAAACAGAAGATGTTCTCCATGGACAACTTCCGGGCAAACCGCGCTGCCCAAAAGCAGCGCATGAAAAAGATGAAGTGGTGGCACTGGGCCCTCATCGCCATCGGTGTTACCATGCTCACCATGATGAAGTTAGGAGCTTAAAAGCCCCGCCTATGAATAGATTACTCCTTTCCGCGTTGACCTGCGCGGTTTTCTGCATGAGCGTACCCGCCCATGCAGAAACCTACCGGGGATGGCATGACATTTCCGGCGGGCTGAACATCGAAATAGACGGGATTACTTTTATGGAGGAAACCACCGTGGAGGATAGCCGCATCCTCTATGGTTCCGACTACCCCATCTTTAAATCGGCAGAAAATGAATCAAATTTTATGGGCGGTTTCATCATGGGTGTCGGTCGTCATAAGCGCTATTATGGAGAAACCTCGCCGGGAAAGACCATCAAAGTCCGGGCAAATTTCCGTTCGCAGGAAGAAAATCCCTGGGTGGTAATCATGTTGACCCCTGTAAAAATGGGGAAAAAGGGAAAGAATGATTATGTGCAGGCCATCGAGAACAAAATCGTATTCAAAGATGTAAACGGCCTGTCCATGGAAGCCTCCCTTCCTTTTGATGATTCTATGAGGGGCGTTATTGTTTCGGTGAGAGCCCGTGATGACGAAGACCACGGTACCGTCACCATCTACATTGTGAGTGACCAGAAGAAGACGATTACCACTACGACAGAGGCCGGTGATAATACCGGCGAAGAATTAACCTCTCCCGCCAAATCCGATGATACCACTATTCCTTGGGAGGTGGTCATTCCCGGAGCTGTCATCGGCGGCTGGGGCGTGCATCAAATTCGCAAGAGAAACAAGAATAAGGGTGGGAAAAATAAGTCCAAACCCGAAAAGGAAACCAAAAAGAAGAAGGAAGAAAAGCCTTCTACCTACCGGATGATTCTCTGGAAGAGTTGCGGTGACACCCTGTACTTTGGCGAACCTCCGGTACAGGTGGGCGCCCGCATTGAGGAAGTCAAGGACGACGGCACCGTAGTTCAGCGCCCGGACCTCACCTCGACCATACACATCAGCGGGAAGGAGAATGCGCTGGTGGAGAAAGTCCGCACCGAGGGCAAGTACAGGATGGCCGACCTGACACCGATGTCCACCACGGACAAGCAGGTGCCTGAAACCGCCACGGTGAGCTTTATTTTCGAAGGGGAACAGGCTCGCTTCGTCCGCAACCTCGTCTTCAAGGTAGAAGGGGAGGCGGCCATCCTGGTGGCCCCGACCATCAGCTTCGCCGCCGGACAGGGCAAGACCCTGGAGATGGGCTTCGCCCTGCTGGGCGCTCTCAAGAGCCCCGACAAGATCAATATCAAGCTCTCCGATGGCGCGCAGGAGCATTTCCGCGCACGCCTTGAGCAGAGTTCAGAAGACCCCGATATCTTCAACATCCACCTCACCGAAATGGGCAAGGCCGACCAGATGCCCGGCACCGTGGAAGAATACACCTGTACCATCGAGGCCTGGCCCAAGGGCAAGGCACAGCCCGTGAAGGAGACCTTCGACATCTGCCGTATCCACCCGGGCCTGCGGCTGCATGTGCGGGCGCTCAAGAGCTATCTGGTGGAAATCGGCAGCACGCCGGACAATGACATCATGCCTGTCAAGGGCTCCAAGCGTCGCCTCCAATATGCCCAGAGCCGTGTAGACTGGCAGCTGGTAGTGATAGACGAACAGCAGGAAGGCCAGGTGCGCAGCGTCTTTCCCGACGAAAAACCCGTCTTTACCTACGAGGACGACTACGAAGGCAGCATGCTCTTTACGGAGCGTGACAAGTCCCATTATGTGCCCGAGCACGGAGACCTGGTCACCTACGACGGCCAGTTCTACCGGGACTACAACGGAGAATCCATTCCCTCGCTGGTGAAATCACTCGCCTTCGAGTACAAGACGGCCGGGCGCATGCCCGACGGCGGCTACTGGGGCGTAATCAGCGCCACGCAGGGCTATCTGGCACCCCCCAACCGTTCTCATGTAAAGATCAAGGCCAGTATGGTCTGGCGCGGAAAAACCTATACCCAGGAGGTTCGGGTCCCGCTCAATTCCCAGCCCATCCGCGACCAGATCCCCGAAGGCATGGACGTGATGCGCGGCCTGGCCCGCTGGGACAACATAGACGAGCAGCGCAGGGAGAACCTCACTGATATCCAGCGCAACCTCTGTCTGGACCGCCGCTTCATGGAGTTGAGACCCATGTTCTACAAGGTGACGGTAATGCTGGAAGGCTACAACAAAGCCTTCGGCTACGACGATGCCGACTACGAGAACGTGATGGACGTCTACCGGCGCTTCTGCCTGGGAGAGATAGGGACGGCCTTTGCCAACAAGTCCACCTTCTCGCCCGACACCGAAGATCTGGACGCTGCCATGGCCACCATTACCTCCATGGAAAGTTCCATTCCGGTGATCATCATGCGGGTAGGCCTGGGCATTGTGACCGGCGGCGCCTCGGAAGTTGTCCTCGCGCCCATCAGCGCCCTGGCCGAAATGAAGGAATACGTGGACAAGGGCGGAGACAGCACCTTCGAAGCCTTTAAACAGAGCAGCTGGAAAATTGTCAAGTGGGAACTGGGATTTGCCATCGGCGGCAAGGTCGTCGGCAAGACCTGGTCCAAGATCAAGCAGTTCCGGGCCGATAAGGCAGCCCAGTCCAAGGCCGTGGCCGGCCAGGTAGAAAAGATCAGCGTGGCCACCAAGAAGGCCGCCGAGAGCACCCGCGTGAGCGAAGGCCTGTCATCGGCCTCCAAGAACTTCAACAGCGCCGGCACCGCCGAAAAGATCTCCAAGGCCGCTACCAAGGCCAAGAAGGTGCTCAAGACCTCCAATGAGCTGGCCGATGACGCCATCCGCCAGGTGCGTGGCAATCCATCGCTCTACACGCAGGAATCCCAGCTGGCCGAAGAAGCCGCCAAGGTGGCCCGCCAGGACGGCCAGAAGCTGTTAGACGAATTCAAGCGCGTGATGAACAATCCCACTGCCACCAAGGAAGAGATGCGCAAAGCCACCCTGGCCCTGCAGGGCAACAAGACCGCCCAGAACCTCCTTCGCAACCAGCCGTCCGACATGCTCCGGGCCAACTTCAACGCCCAGATGCAGAGTATGTACGACGACATAGACGATGTGGTGATCAAGCGCCTTCGCAGCAAAATCTCCGACGCCTACCCCACCTACAAGAACAACCCGCCGGAGGTGCG
>CAMOKK010000142.1 GCA_946617545.1 uncultured Bacteroidales bacterium
AGCACCCGCGAGGACATGTTCCGGGCCATCCGGGAGCTGCCCGGCTGCGTGAACCTGCCGCCCAAGGAAGGGGTGTACGGCTGTTCCAACGATGTGCTCACCCTTTCCGGAAACAAGGGAGTGGAACGTGTGTTTTATCTCTTCGACTCCATGGATGCCGTGGTGCTGAAAGGGGAGGAGGAAATCCACTGCTATGACTATATCCGCCACAGCCAGATAGGCTGGTATCGTTCCCATAGTGAACGGTTTACGGAGATGAATGGAGGCCGGCCCGTGCCCTCCCTGGCCTTTTTCCATATTCCGCTTCCTGAACTGCCGGAAGCGCTTGCAAAGGGCATCGGGCCTATGGCCGGCAACAACGGGGAACCGCCGTGTCCGTCCCGCCTGAACAGCGGCCTTTTTGCCCAGTTCCGGGAGATGGGGGACGTGCAAGCTATTGTCACAGGGCACGACCACGACTGTGACTACGTGCTCCCGTACGGCCCGCTCTATTTCATCTATGGCCGGTTCAGCGGCGGCGACACCATCTACAACCACCTGGGCCGGCAAGGCTATATCCCATCCGATGGCCCTACGGCCCCTGGCACGGTCTCAGGATGCCGCCTGTTTCAGTTCCGCGAAGGAGAGCCCGGCTTCCGCACCTGGGTCCGTCTGATGGGCGGCGAGGCGCAGCAACCGCTCACCCTGCCGTGGAGATAAACCGCAGTGTGTCAGTGATTTAAAAATTGTAATCATCTATGAATAAGCACATTACCTCCACGCTTTGGGCCCTCCTGCTCTGCGGGCTCCTGGCTTTGGGCTGCACTGCCAGGCAGGAAGCGCAGAAACCCTCCTTTGTATGGATAGAGGCTGGCGCCAATTTCGGCAGCTATGCCAATGACGCGGATTCCATTGCCAGGGACTGTGCCCGCATTGCGCAAATGGGGTTTACGGACCTTGTGGTGGAGGTGCGTCCCACATCCGGCGATGCCCTGTTCAAGAGCCGTGTGGTGCCGGAACTCCGGCAAATCCCGGGCTGGAGCCCCAACGGTTATGTGCTCCGGGAACGCACGGCCAGCTTCGATTACCTGCAGGCCTTTATCGACGCCGGGCACAAGGCGGGCCTGAGGGTACATGCGGGTGTAAATATGATGGTCGGCGGCTGGAAAGCGCCGGGTATTGAGCATGGAATGGTATACGACCGGCCGGAGCGGCAAAGTTGGTGCGCCGTGGACTATACGGCTGACGGCCGTCTTGTCAACCATGCGCAGGATACTTCCACGCTGGGCGGTCGTTTCCTGGACCCGGCCAACCCGGACGTGCAGAATTTCCTCCTCACCATGTTGGAGGACCTGGCCTCCTATCAGGGCCTGGACGGCATTGTGATGGACCGTTGCCGCTATGACGACTATGCGCTCGATGCCGGCTATACGGAAGAAGCGTACAAGCAGTTCTCGGAGTATATCGGCAGGGAACCGGAGCGCTGGCCCGTGTTCCCGGAACCCGGGCACATTTTCCTGGACAAGGAGCCGGATGCCCTTGAGGTCCAGTGGCTTACCTTCCGCTGCAAGGTGATTCACGACTTTGTGGCCCGGGCCGTGGATACGGTGCATGCCACCCGGCCGGACTTGCCGGTGGGGGCATACGTAGGCGCCTGGTTCAGCGAGTATTACCGGAGCGGCGTCAACTGGACCAGCCCGCGGTATGACCTTGCCAGGGAGGAACCCACCTATGCATGGGCTACGCCCGAATATCAGGCCACCGGTTTTGCGGACCTGGTCGATTTCATGATTCTGGGCGCATACTGCCCGGCGGCCAACATACACGGGAACGTGGAAAAGACCATGGAGGGCTTTGCCAAACTGGGCCGCAAGCGCCTCTGCGGCGAGGTGACGTTCTACAGCGGACCGGACATCGGCAATGAAAAGGGCTTTGAAAAGGGCGGCAGGGGAGACCTGCTTCCGGAAATCAGGGCTACCATGCAAAAAGAGGCCGACGGATTTTTCCTCTTCGACCTCTGTCACATTCGTGCGTTCGATTACTGGGATTACCTGCGCTAGATTTTCAGCTTGATTCCCAACTTTGTGAGCCCCCATGCGCAGCCGATGTATACGGCAGCCATGAGGGCGCATTTGGCTACGCCCACCCAGCCGGTGAGCCAAGGTGCCGGCGTGGGCATCACGGCCACCCACAGGGCAATGAACAGATACGGAATCATGTACACGGTGAGCGTGGCGGTCCCGGCAGGCTGCAAGGGCTTGAACCAGGCGGTCCAGCCTTTGCGTTCCATCAAACGAAGCACGGTGTAAAGCGCTACGGACAAGCTACTTACATACAGGCACCAGGGCAGTGTCCCCAGGTTCTTGGATACAATCCAACCCGTATGGAAAGCCATGCCCAGCACGGCCAGGACGGCTGCGGCGGCAAAGCCCAGCCCCAGGCACTCGGACGGCTTGCGGTCCTGGAGCTTCCAGTCGGCCAGGGTGAGCATAAGGCCGCCGAGGCCCATCACGGCGCCGTAGCCTTTCCCGAGTTGCAGCGCAGCGGCCAAATCGGCCAGGAAATTGGGGCCGATAAACATGCTACCGTCCCGCATGGGCACGACGGTGAGGTTGACAAAGCCGATGACAAGCCACAGTGCGGCCAGTACCCAGGTCTGTTTGCGGCACAGCAGGTAGGCCATGGCGCAGAAAAGGTACATCCAGCCAATCTGGCCCAGGATGCCCCACCAGAGGCCTTCGAAATGCGCTCCGTCCGGTGTGCGGTAAACCAGTGCCAGCACCAGCAGCAGCACGCCGCCCAAGAGTTTGAGCCAGCGGGCCGGTTTCCAGTCCTTGGGATATTGGTTCCACAGCAGGAAGAAGCCCGCTACCATGAGGAAGACCCACAGTGCCCGGTTCCCGTCCATGGCGCGTGCTTCCTGGTTGCAGATGAATGCGCCCATGACAAGCAGCGCCAGCGTCCGGCTGAAGATATGCAGCACGGTGCTTTCCGTACTGAATCCCTTGGCAATCCGGCGTTCAAGGGCATAAGGGATGGACATGCCCATGGCAAAAAGGAACATGGGAAAGACGATGTCTGATAGGCCCATGCCGTCTTCCAGGGTGGCAAAATGCTCCATCCAGTGCGGCACGTTGAACACTTTCCAGAATTCGTTCACAAATACCATCAGGGTCATGGTCAGACCCCGGAACATGTCAATTGAGAGGTTTCTTTTGTTCATATTCAGGTGTGTTTACCCACGTCTCGTTGGCCCAGCCCACGCTGCGGCCGGTTCCCCGTACCTCGCCGCGGATGCCTTTCTCCTGCAACTCGCGGAAGCCGGGTTCACCGGGTTTCAGGTCCAGGAAAGGGAGGAGGTAGCAGCCATGGTCCAGCAGCACTTGCTGCACCTCGGATGCCGGCACTTCGTGCACCTGCCGGCG
>CAMOKK010000143.1 GCA_946617545.1 uncultured Bacteroidales bacterium
AGATGCGTTTTGCGCGGGATGTGAGCACCCGCATCTTCTTCATGAACGAGGGTATTATCTATGAGGACGGCCCGGCAGAGCAGATCTTCGAGCATCCCAAGCGCAGCGCCACCAAGGCCTTCGTGAACCGTATCCAGAAAATCGTCTATGAGATTGATAATACGGACACCTTCGACTACTATCAGATGGAGACGGAAATCAAGCAGTTCTGGATTAAGTACAACCTGCCGGACAAGGTGGACGTGGCGGAAGAGATTGCCGTCGAGATGCTTCTTGGGCACCTGAAAGAAATCCGTCCCCTTACGTTCCGCCTCACTTACACCGAGCTCACCGGAGATACGGCCATGGATTTCATGATTGAGGGGATATCGGCCTCTCCGCTGAAGGACGACTCCGCGCTGGACGGCATCCGTTCCCGGGTGAAGGAAGTGATAGAGGAACCCACCTCCCGGGGATTCCGCTTTAAGATTATCCTTTAGGACTATTCCTCATAGAGGAGGTAAGGCCTGCGCTGAAGCAGGAATGCCTCCACGTCTTCTTGCCATCGGGCCCGGATTTCCGGCTCGGTGGCACCGTTTTCAATCATTTCGCGGATGTAGCGCTGGCCCATCAGCAGGTCAAAGAAACGGCGGAAGAAACCGGCCTCCTGGCCCTGTTCCTTCATGATGGAATAGGCGTCAATCACATAGGAAAGGTCCATCTTTTTCTTCCTGATTTCTTCCTGGGGAAGGGCCGATAAATCTACGCCGAAGCACTCCTGGCCCAGCAGCGGGGGATTGGAGGAGCCCTTCACGCTCTGGGGCGTGAAGCTGTAGCCGTACTTCCCTTTGAAGGCCGGATGGCCGTACTGCTGGAAGGGTTTGTCCGTGCCGCGCCCCAAACTTACCACCGTGCCCTCGAAACCGCAGAGGGAGGGGTAGAGGTAGATGGCCTGCATGTTGGGCAGGTTGGGGCTGGGACGTACCGGAAGCTCATAGAGCGTTTGGTGCGTGTAGTTCTTGCAGGGAATGACGGTGAGCTTGCAGTTGTTGCCTTCCTTGAGCCATTTCTCTCCCTGGGCCATGCGGGCCAGTTCTCCCAGTGTGAGGCCGTGTACGGTGGGGATGGGCAGGTGGCCCACGCCGCTCCTGAGGCTCATATCCAGGATGGGACCGTCCACGTACATGCCGTTGGGGTTGGGGCGGTCCAGGAGGACCATGTGCTTGCCGGCTTCCCCGCAGGCGTCCATCAGGTGACACATGGTAATATAGTAGGTGTAGAAGCGGAGGCCTACGTCCTGGATGTCCACGATGAGTACGTCGAACATGTCCATAGCCTCTGCCGTGGGATGGTTGCCGCCGGCCCCGCCGTAGAGGGACAGGATGGGAACGCCCGTCAGGGGCTCCACGCCGTCTGCCACGTGCGACCCGTCATCGGCCAAATCCCGGAAGCCATGCTCCGGGGAGAAGATGGCGGTAACGTTCACGCCCTGGGCGATGAGGGTGTCCAGGATGTGCGTGCCGGTGTTTCCCACCAGACCGGTCTGGTTGCTGAAAATGGCTACTCTTTGCCCTTCCAGAAGGGGAAGGTACTCGCTGAATTGTTCGTCTCCCAGAATGACGCGCTCCGTATTCTTGGAGGCGCAGGAGGTAGTTACAACGCCGCAGAGTGCAAGGATGGCGGCCAGCATCCGGACTAGTTTCGTTTTCATGTTACGAATTTAAGGGGAAATAGGGAAAATAACAAAAATATTCGTAATTTTGTAAACTATTGTTGACTATTATTAACTAACTAAAACTATATTCATGAAAAAAATCATTGCTGCTCTGCTGCTTATGGCCGCCATTTTACCGGCCTTTGCACAGGAAAAGAAAGAGGAACAGAAGGAAATCAAGAAGGGCTGGAGCTTTGGCGTCCTGCCCACAGCCACGTATTCCAGGGATAACGGTTTCCAGGCCGGCGCTTTTGGAGATGTGTATTATTATGGAGACGGCTCAACCTATCCGGATCCGCTCCACAAAATCAGCTGGGAAGGCTCTTACTTCACCAACAGCCACCGGATGCGTTTTTATTTGGCTTACGACTCCAAGTACCTCATCCCTAAAATGCGCGTAAACGCTTCCGTCACTTATGTTGGAGACCCGCTTTATTCTTTCTGGGGTTTCAACGGTCCCGCTTCCGTACAGAACTACGATGTCTGGTCCAGCCGAAAGATTACACTGGCCAACGGTAAGAATGTAAACTATTATGGAATGAGCCGCGACATGCTGCGTGTCCTGGCCAATTTCCAAGGACAGATTATCCCGCATCTCAACTGGGCTGCCGGCGTGAACTTCTGGTGGTGGAGAATGGGCTCCATGAGGGATAACGGCGTTACCATCAATAAAGAAACCAAGGAGAAAAGCTACTATGACACGGATCTCACCCTCTTCGAGACCTACAAGGACCTCGGGCTCATTAAGGAGAGCGAGAAGAACGGTGGCCTGGCCCTTGAGCTGAATGCTGGCGTAGTGTATGACACCCGTGATATCGAGGCGGCTCCCAACAGAGGTATCTGGGCAGAGGCTTACCTGAATGGAAACGTACTCCAGCACCAGTATCTGAAAGCTTGCCTGTATTTCCGTCATTATATTGACATTCCCATCCACATTCCTGCGGGAGACCCTGTGTTTGCCTACCGTTTGGCCTGGCAGCAGACCATTGCTGGTGAAACGCCTTTCTACATGATCCAGAACGTCCCGCTGCTGGTTCAGCGCAACATGATTTCCGAAGGCTTCGGATCTTCCAACACCATCCGTGGTATCCGTGAAAACCGCATCCTGTCGGAAGGTTTTGCCTGGGCCAATCTGGAACTTCGTGTAAAGCTTGTCAATTTCAAGCTCTTCAACCAGTTCTTCTACATTGCCCTGAATCCGTTCTTCGATGCCGGTATCATTACCAAGGCATATAGGGCTGCCGAGATTAACAAGGTGGCACAGGATGGCAAACTTTACGACCTCAAACTCGCCGATCCTGCCGTTGCACAGGAAACGCTGATTTATGACGCTTCCAATGTGGGAAAGGTCATCATGAGCGCCGGCGCCGGTCTCAAGATTGCCATGAACCAGAACTTCATCATTTCTGCAGAACTGGCCAAGTGCCTCTATAAACCCTTGGATGCAGGTCTGTGGATTGGTATCGGCATTAACTATCAGTTCTAAGCCATGAAAAAAGTATTGAATATAGCGGCCGTCGCCCTGATGGCCATTTCCCTGAACAGCTGCCTGGCCGGCAAGTTCATGTCCAATTATGCGCTCAAGCCCACCCCGCACGGAGTGGAGGACATTGAGCGTACCCGTCACAAGGCCGATTCCCTCATGCCCGGTTCTACCGCCTGGTACGACGGCCTCAAGGCCCAGGGAATCCTGAAAGACAGTTGGATCA
>CAMOKK010000144.1 GCA_946617545.1 uncultured Bacteroidales bacterium
TGGCGTAACCGCCGGCAACGGCCTTCTTGAACATCTCACGGGTGTTCACAAGACCCAATTCTTTGTAAGAAACCATAGTGTTTTATCTAAATTGATCAATTGTTTTTCGATTCACAAAGGTAATCATTTTTGCACGATTAAAAAACAATCGGCCGATGGAAGTAAGAAAATTATTTAAGAGTTTTGAAGCTTTCAAGCCGCTTCATGGCCAGGAATACAATCCAGTCCGGGAAGTGGCGGAAAAGGGGGATGGAAAGGTGGTTGACAAGGCCCGGCATGCAGGTTTTTTTGCGGGCGAACATCCGCCTCAGGGCCTTGGAAGCCAGTTTTTCGGGAGGAAGGCTCACCCCAAGGCGCACGGCTATACGGCGGAGCCTGGGAGCCAGGCCGTACAGTCCGGTATCCACGGCTCCCGGGGTTACAACGGTAACGCTTACCCCCAAGGGCTTCATCTCGTACCAGATGGATTTGGAGAAGCTGTAGATGTAGGTCTTGGTGGCAATATAGGTCTGGATGCCGGGAAATTCCATCCATTTGCTCAGAGAGGACATGTTAAGGATGAACCCGTGGCCCCTTTGGCACATATCGGCCCCGAAAAGGCGGCAAAGCCCGGTCATCGTCACCACATGCAGCATCACCATGCTCTCTACCTTCTGAGGCGGCGTGCGATACAGGGCGTCGAAAAAGAAGAAGCCGGCATTGTTGATGAGGATGTCTATCGTGAGGCCCTGGCCGGCCGCAAAATCATAGACTTCCCGGGCAGCCTCCGGCCGGGCAAGGTCGCAGAAGAAGGGGCAGGCCTTGACGCCATAGGCCAGGCTGATTTTCCGGGCCGATTCTTCCAGCTCCTCCTTCTGGTTGGAAACCATCAGGAGGTCACAGGCATAATCCCTCGCCAGAATCGTTGCATATTGGAGGCCGATTCCGCTGCTTGCCCCCGTCACCAGTGCCGTCATACGCCCATCCTTTTTGCATTATCGGCCTCGGCCGCCTCAATTTCCTTGCGAAGGGCGCAGGGCATGTCGGCCACGCAGTGATGACATTTCATTTCCAGGGTGTACATCCTTCCCACGCAGTAATTGGACCGCAGGCAGGCCGATCGGTAATCCGGCCCGGCCTCCTTCATCTTGGCCACGAAGGCGGGGTCGTTCACCAGCACGTGGGCCATCTGGATGAGCTCGAAACCCTCGGAAAGGACGGTCTCGCAACCCGCCCGGCTCTGGATGCCGCCCACATAGATGAGGGGCAGCGAGAGGGCCTTCCGGAAGCGTTTGGCGCTTTCCAGGAAGTAAAGTTCCCGGTACGGGACGGTGGGAATCAGGGCCCTTCCAGCCATGGCCAGGCCTGCCTTGAGCCACCAGAACTTCCAGGGGTTCATGTAATGGGCCAGGGTTCTCAGGGGCATGGCGCCGCCCAGGATTACCATGGGGGCCTTGCTCACGAAGCCGGCGCTGAGGACGATGGCGTGGACTCCGTGGCGCTCGATGGCCTTAGCCACCTTGAGGCAGTCTTCCTCCTGAAGGCCACCCTTGAAGCCGTCGAACATGTTGGTTTTCACCACTACGGCCATGTCGTCTCCGGCATGAGCCATAACCTCGTCCAGAACTTCGTTCATCATGCGCATGCGGCTTTCCAGGCTGCCTCCGTATTCATCCTTGCGGTGGTTGGTGTAGGGAGAGAGGAACTGGGAGATGAGATAACCGTGACCGGCGTGAATCTCCACGCAGTCGAATCCGCACTCCCGGCAGAAGTCTACAGCCTCTCCGAAGTGCTTTACTATCAGTTTGATTTCGTCTTTTCTGAGGCCTCTGACAAGGGTGGGAGAGTAGATATTGATGCCTGTGGATGCCCCCACGGGCATGCGGTAACCGCAGGTGTAAAAATGGGTCATGTTGCCGCAGTGGCCCAGCTGGATGGAAGCCTTGGCTCCTTCGGCGTGAATGGCGTCGGTGAGGTCCTTCAGGGCGGGCTTGATTTCTTCCCTTATGTAGAGCTGCCCGTCAAAGGAAACGCCGCTTTGGTCCACAGCGCAGTACGCCACGGTGGTCATTCCTACCCCTCCTCTTGCCACGCTCACATGATAGTCTTTGAGCATGGCGCTGGGCTTGTTCCCCGGACACATGTTCTCGAATGCGGCGCTCCGGATGGTGCGGTTACGCAGCTCTATGGGCCCCAGCTTAAAAGGCGTGAATAGTTCAGACATAGACTAGTAGATGTATGGGAGTATCCTTTTCAGGCGGGTTTTGTCAAACTGGTCCGGGAATTCTTCCTGGTATTTGTGGTAGATGGAATTGGAACGGGGAATCAGGTTGGCGCAGGTGAACCAGAAGAACACCAGTCCGGCGCCGCTCCAGGTGAGGATGGCCCAGCCCAGCCATTCCACTATTTCTCCAAAATAGTTGGCGGAGGTAACGTAGTTGTACAGGCCGCCCTTGGGCAGGTAGTGGCGGGTGTCGCCGGGTTGGCGGAGGTTCCGGACAATCTCGTCGGAGGAGCGGTTGATATACATTCCCGCCAGGAAGACCACCGTTCCGGCCATGAACGCGGGGCTTAAAATCCAGGAAGAGTCATAGTATGCCCTCTGAGGAGCCAGGCGGAAGAGCCAGTACCCCTGGATGTAACCGTTTATCAGGTTGAATGTCACGCTCATGAGCACGATGCTGACGGGCATCCTGGACCGCCCGTTCATGCGCAGGGGAAACACGAAGCTCCGGTGCACATAATGCAGGGCGAAGAACAGGTAGAACAGCAGGTAAGGGAGGGTGAAGCGCTGCTCAAAGCCGGCCCAGAAGTACGTGATTACCAGAAGGACCGGCATTTCCATGAGCATCCAGCCCCATCGGCCGGGAAGGGTGGGCCCCCATTTGGCCGATATCATCTTTCCATATCCCGCATCGATGAAGAACAGGGCCGCGAATACCACGGCCCCCAGCACTGTCATCGTCAGGAGCACATAGTCAAATTGTTCCATACGATGACGACAAGTTTTACTCGGCCTTGTACTTGGCGGCCTGCTGGGCTATGAGGGAGGCGTCGTCAAAGTAGTTGATCTGCATGGCGTCCTTCATTTCGTGGAGGGTGCGGGCGGCCACTTCGCGGGCGGCCTCGGAGCCTTTCCGGAGGATGTTGTACACCTCGGGGATGTCCTGCTCGTAGGTGTGTCTACGGGCGCGGATGGGCTCCAGGCGGTCGTTCAGGACGCTGATGAGGAACTTCTTGCACTTCATATCTCCCAGGCCTCCGCGGCGGTAGTGGTCCTTGAGCTCGTCCAGATTGGCATAGTCCGGCCAGAACTTGGCAAAATCATCGGCCTCGATGAAGGCGTCCAAGTAGGTGAAGACGGTATTGCCTTCCACCTTGCCGGGGTCTTCCA
>CAMOKK010000145.1 GCA_946617545.1 uncultured Bacteroidales bacterium
CAGGAGCCGGAGCTGCTTCCTTAGCCGGTTTACCCAGCATGGAAGACATGGCGGCCGATACCTTGTTGAAGGCGGCCTCGTCAATCACCTGGCACTTGCCGGTGAAGCGGGCGTCCAGTTCCACCTGGAAGCGCTGGAAATAAAGGTCTCCGTTCACCGTGCAGCCGGCCTTGAGGGAAAGGGTGTCTTTCACATAGAAATTACCACCCAGCATGGTGCCGTTGAAATCAATGTAGCTGGCGAAGATATCGCCTTTCACCACAGCCTTTTCTCCCACCACCACGCGGGCACGGGAATACAGGCGGCCCTCGAAGGTGCCGTCAATGCGGATGTCGTTAAGGGTGGCCATGTCACCGGTGAACTTGGCACCGGCCGCTATACGGTTGACATCGTTTACGTTAACATTATTATTAGCCATAATCGTGCGGTTCGTTTTTGTTTCGGTTGTGATTTGCTTGGTGGAAGTATCCTCTACTTCCCTGCTGTTATTACCCCACAGTGCCATTCTTACTTTTCTTTAACAGGAACGGCCGGTTTTTCTACCGAAGCCTTTGAAGCCACTTTTTCAAATTCACCGTCCGTGAGAACGCGGAGATTACCATTCACCTTGGCATCCAAGTCCACCTGCAGGCGTTTGAAACGGAGGTCTCCGACCACGGTGCACCCGGCCTTCAGGGAAAGCGTGTCGGCCACATAGACCGTACCCTTGGACATATTTCCGCTGAAATCCACATTGGTGCAGATGACATCGCCGTTCACAACGGCTTTCTCACCCACCACAAGGCGTCCCTTGGAGTTGATGGTGCCGTCGAATTCACCGTCGATGCGAATGTCATTGGAGGAAGTGATTTCCCCTTTGAAAACGGTTCCCGCAGAAATGCGGCTAACCTCATTCATGTTAACATTGTTGTCCATACGTATGTGTTATTAAAAAATGATGTTGCTTATACCATTCCTTTGCCGTGGCAGTTCTTGTATTTGAGACCGCTGCCGCAGGGGCAGGGGTCGTTTCTTCCCACCTGCTTGTCCACCCTGACGGGCATGCGGCTGCGCTGCTCGCCGTTGGTGGTGAGCTGGGAAGGATCCGTCTGGCGAAGCTGCTGGAGGTTGCGGCCCGGCTGCTGGGCGGGGCGGGCCTCCCGGGCGTCGGCCGCATCCCTCAGCGGGATGAAGGCGCGGAGCAGGAAGCTGAGCACATGCTCGTTCAGGTTCTCCAGCATCTCCGTGAAGAGGTTGTAGCTCTCCAGCTTGTATACCACCAGCGGGTCTTTCTGCTCGTAGGCGGCGTTCTGCACGCTTTGGCGGAGGTCGTCCATGTCACGGAGGTGCTGCTTCCAGTAATCGTCTATATAGTACAGGATGATGCTGCGGGTAAGGGCCCGGGCAATCTCCCGGCTTTCGGTCTCGTAGGCCTTCTTCAGGTTCACGCTCAGGGTGAGCTGACGCTTGCCGTTGGAGATGGGGATGGCAATGTTCTCGTACATGTTGCCCTGTTTCTCGAACACCGTCTTGATCACGGGATTCACCTTCTCCACCATGGTGTTCATGCGGCGGTCATACACCTCCTGCATGTGGGCGGCCAGGCGACGGGCCACCTCATCGGCCTTGTTATGGTGTACATACTCCTCCGGCGTGAAGCCCAGGTCTATGGAAAGGCGGGCCATCACGTAATCCTGGAACTCCTCGTAGCCCATGCCCTCACACTGCCGGGCAATCACCTCGGAGGTGTCCGTCATCATGTTCTGGATGTCTATCTCTATGCGCTCACCGGAGAGGGCGTTGCGGCGGCGGGCATACACGGCCTCGCGCTGGTAGTTCATCACATCGTCGTATTCCAGGGTGCGCTTGCGCCAGCCGAAGTGGTTCTCCTCCACCTTCTTCTGGGCGCCCTCGATGCTCTTGGAAAGCATGCCGGAAACCAGGGCCTCGTCATCGGCCATGCCCAGCTTGTCCACCACGCCGGCAATCCTTTCGGAGCCGAACTTGCGCATGAGGTCGTCTTCCAGGGAAATGTAGAAGCAGGAGCTTCCCGGGTCTCCCTGACGGCCGGCACGACCGCGCAGCTGACGGTCCACGCGGCGGCTGTCGTGACGGGTGGTGCCGATGATGGCCAGGCCGCCCGCATCCTTCACCTCCTGGGAAAGCTTGATATCCGTACCACGGCCCGCCATGTTGGTGGCGATGGTCACCTTGCCCTTCTGGCCGGCCTGGGCCACAATCTCCGCCTCACGGGCATGCTCCTTGGCGTTGAGCACATTGGCCGTGATGCCGCGGATGCGCATCATGCGGGCCAGCAGCTCGGAGGTTTCCACGTCGGTGGTACCCACCAGCACCGGACGTCCGGCTTCGGAGAGTTCCACCACCTTATCTATCACAGCGTTGAACTTGGCCTTCTTGGTCTTGTAAATAATGTCGTTCTGGTCGTCCCTTATGACGGGCCGATTGGTGGGAATCACCACCACATCCAGCTTGTATATGTCCCAGAACTCGCCTGCCTCCGTTTCGGCCGTACCGGTCATGCCGGCGAGCTTATGGTACATACGGAAGTAATTCTGCAGGGTGACGGTGGCGAAGGTCTGGGTGGCGGCCTCCACCTTCACGTTCTCCTTGGCCTCCACGGCCTGGTGCAGACCGTCAGACCAGCGGCGCCCCTCCATGATACGGCCGGTGCTCTCGTCCACAATCTTCACCTTGTTGTCCACTATCACATAGTCCACGTCCTTGGTGAACATGGCATAGGCCTTCAGCAGCTGGATTACGGTATGCACCCGCTCGCTCTTGAGGGAGAAGTCCTCCATGAGGGCGTCCTTCCTTTCCGCCTTCTCTGCGGCGGAGAGGCTCACATCCTGGGTAATTTCCGCGATGGCCGACCCCATGTCCGGCAGAACGAAGAAGTTGGGGTCCGACACGCTCTGGGCCAGGGTATCGTGTCCCTTGTCCGTCATGTCCACGGTGTTGAGCACCTCGTTAATCACGAAATAAAGTTCGTCCGTCACCTTGGGCATCTCCCGCTCGTTGTCCTGCAGGTAATAGGCCTCCGTCTTCTGCATGAGGGCCTTCATGCCGGGCTCCGAAAGGAACTTGATGAGGGGCTGATACTTGGGCAGGCCCTTGTAGCAGCGGAAAAGGAGCTTGCCGCCCTCGGCCTCGTCACCCGCGGCAATGAGTTTCTTGGCCTCGTTGAGGGTGCTGTTCACCAGGGAGCGCTGTTTGTTGTACAGGTTTTCCACATAGGGCCGATATTCCATGAACTGCTCGTCTCCGGAAGCCTTTTCCATGGGGCCGGAGATGATCAGGGGGGTACGGGCGTCGTCGATGAGGA
>CAMOKK010000146.1 GCA_946617545.1 uncultured Bacteroidales bacterium
CGTTGGAGGGCAGCTGGCCGTCGGCAATGGAGAAGGCGATGGCGCGGATGTGGTCGGCAATCACGCGCATGGCCACCTGGACGTTTCCGCCCTCGGCGTATTTGTGGCCGGAGAATTCTTCCACCTTGCCGATGAGGCCGGAGAAGACGTCGGTTTCATAGTTGCTCTTCTTGTTCTGCAGAATCATGCACAGGCGCTCGAAGCCCATGCCGGTATCTATGTTCTTGGCCGGGAGCGGCTCCAGATGGCCGTCGGCCTTGCGCTCATACTGCATGAACACCAGGTTCCAGATTTCAATGACATCGTCGTTGTCCGTATTCACCAGCTCGCGGCCGGGAACCTTGGCAATTTCCTCGTCGGGGCGCAGGTCTATATGAATCTCCGAGCAGGGGCCGCAGGGACCGGTGTCACCCATTTCCCAGAAGTTGTCGTGCTTGTTGCCGGTGAGCACGTGGTCTGCCGGCAGGTGTTTGAGCCAGGCGGCCTGGGCTTCGGTGTCCAGCGCCGTTCCGTCTTCGTCCGAGCCTTCAAACACGGTGGCGTAGAGTTTGGTCTTGTCTATCTTGTATACTTCGGTGAGCAGTTCCCAGGCCCAGTCGATGGCCTCGGTCTTGAAATAGTCTCCGAAACTCCAGTTGCCCAGCATCTCGAACATGGTGTGGTGGCGGCCGTCGTGGCCCACGGCTTCCAGGTCGTTGTGCTTGCCGCTCACGCGGAGGCACTTCTGGCTGTCGGTGGCACGGGGGTATTTGGGGGCGGCGTTGCCCAGGAAGATGTCCTTGAACTGGTTCATGCCCGCATTGGTGAACATGAGCGTAGGGTCGTTCTTAATCACCATGGGGGCGCTGGGAACAACGGTGTGGCCTTTGGAGGCGAAGAAGTCCAGATATTTCTGGCGGATTTCCTTGGATGTCATATATCTATCTTTTGAACCTGCAAAAGTACGCAAAATTCCACGAATATCCTTGTAGCGGGCATAAAAATTGCTACCTTTGCAGACTCCACGCAAGCTTTATGGCCAAAGGAAAGAAGAAATATGTGCTGAATCCGGAGACACTCACCGTAGATGTCCAGGAGGAAACCCGTATCCAGGGCTGGCAGGTGGCATTGGTGACAACGGCCGGCTTCCTTCTTTTCCTTCTGTTCATGTGGCTGCGGGTGGGAGGTTCCCGTCAGGACCTTCCCAAAACCGCCATCCTGCGCCGTCAAAACGCAGAATGGAACACCCGGATAGACCAGATGTCCCAGCAGCTGGACCGCTACGAGGAACTGCTGGTGATGCTGGAAGAAAGGGACGACCGCGTATACCGTTCCGTATATGGCCTGGATGAGATTCCCCAGGCCATCCGCCGTTCCGGGCTGGGTGGTGCCAAGCGCTATGCAGAGCTGGAAGGAACGGCCGTGGAGGGCATAGTACGCCGTCTGGACCAGCTGGAAAAGCGCGTATTCATCCAGTCCAAGTCTTTTGACGATGTCTCTATCCTCCAGCGCACGGCCGGCGACATGGCCTCCCACATTCCGGCCATTCCGCCGCTCAATACGGATCCGTCCACCTATCGGCTTTCCAGTCCTTTCGGCTATCGTATCCACCCTGTGCTGGGATACGGCAAACGCCACACGGGCATGGATTTCGCCTGCCCGCCCGGAAACCCCATCTATGCCACCGGCGACGGCGTGGTGGTGAAGGCGGTGCGGGATCGTACCGGCTACGGCATCCATGTGGAGATAGACCACGGCTTCGGTTACAAGACCCGGTACGCCCACATGTCCCGCATGGATGTGGCCTTGGGCCAGCGGGTTTTTCGCGGGGACTGCCTGGGCCTGACAGGGCGCAGCGGCCTGGTGTCCGGGCCACACCTGCACTATGAAGTGATTTACCGCAAGGAATACGTGAATCCGGCCTTATATATGGACCTGACCATTCCGGCGGCCGACTACGCCGCCCTGGTCAAAAAACCGAAGAACTGATGGCAGCGAAGAAAAAAACCAGCAAGGGCAGGCGCATTCTGATGGCCTTCTTCCGGTATACGGTGGCTTCGGTATCGGCCGCCATCCTTTTGTATGTGATCTTTGCGCTGCTTTTCTCCACCTCGGAAGAAAGGCGCCTCCAGAGAGAAAACCGCCTGTACAGCAACATGTACGGGGCCATGGTGGCCAAGGCGGAACTCATCGGAGATGTGGTGGACGGCCTGTTGGAAAGGGACGACACCATCTACCGGACGCTCTTCGACACGCCGCCGCCCTCTTTGGAAGATATCGGCGGTTACAGGGCCGACAAGGAAGACTCGGACGCCCTGCCGGAGCGTTTTTATGTGAAATCGGCCTCCGAGCAGTCTGACAGCCTGATGGTCCTGGCCTCCCGGATCGATGCCCGTTTCGAGGACATCTTCCGCATCCTTCAGGAAAAGGCCGACAGCATCCCGCCCCTTACCCTGCCCCTCAGGAATATGTCCTATGTGCAGGTGGGGGCTTCCATCGGCATGAAGCACAACCCGGTGTATGATCTTACCATCCTGCATGAAGGACTGGACCTGGTGGCGCCGCAGGGGGCCAGGGTGTACGCGGTGGCGCCGGGCAAGGTGTCCAATGTGGTACGCTCCCGCAAGGGCCTGGGGAACGAGGTCACCATAGACCATGGCAACGGATATGAGACCAAGTACAGCCTGCTGGGAGATATTTCCGTGGTGCAGGGCCGCACGGTGAGGCAGGGCCAGGAAGTGGGCACGGTGGGTATTTCCACCTCCGTGGCGGCGCCCCATCTGCATTTTGAAGTAAGGTATAAGGGGGAGGTGAAAGACCCCATCGACTATTTCTTCGCTTCCCTGAGTCCGGAAGATTACGCGCGAATGCGCTTCATGGCCGCAAAGACCGGTCAGTCGATGGACTAGTAGCCGTTGCGGTCCAGTTCCCGGCGGATGTCTTTCTCCTTGATGCTCTGGCGTTTGTCGTATTCCTTCTTTCCTTTGGCCAGGGCAATCACCAGTTTGGCGAAGCCGTTGTCGGCTATAAACAGCTTCACGGCCACGATGGTGAGGCCTTTCTGTTTGTCGGCCTGGAAAAGGTGCCTCAGTTCCTTGCGGTTCAGAAGGAGGCGGCGGTCCCGCACGGGCTCATGCTGGCCCCAGCTGCCCCAGTGATACTGGGCGATGTTCATGCCCCGCACAAAGAGTTCTCCGCCCACGAAGAAGCAGTAGGCGTCCTGCAGGGAGCATTTGCCCGCCCGGATGCTCTTGATTTCCGTTCCCACCAGCTGGATGCCGGCGGTATAGGTTTCCAGGAACTCGTAGT
>CAMOKK010000147.1 GCA_946617545.1 uncultured Bacteroidales bacterium
GTCACCGCCCTCACGGGCAAGCGCTTTGACATGATTCCCAACAAGGCGCACAAGACCAACCTCATCTGGGACGCCGGGCTCAAGCTCACGTATTCCTTCGGCAAGGACAAGAAGAAGGAGGCCGCGGCCCTGGCCGCCGCGCAGGCTGCCGCGGCAGCGGAAGCCGCCAGAATAGCCGCGGCGGAGGCTGCCCGTGAAAAGGCCGCCCGCGAGGCCGCCGAGGCTGCCGCCCGCGAAAAGGCTGCGCGTGAAGCCGCAGAGCAGGCCGCCCGCGAAAAGGCCGCCGCCGAGGCTGCCGCCGCGGCGGAAGCGGCCCGTTACTACCACGGCACCTTCGAGAATGTCTATTTTGCCGACAACAGCATCAAGCTGGGCCCCGAGACCGAGAAGCTGAAAGAGGTGGCCCGCATTCTGGAACAGTATCCGGGCACGGTGGTGGCCCTGTACGGCTACGCCTCCAAGACCGGTACCGTCGAGTACAACCTGCAAATCACGGAACGGCGCGTAGAGAAGGTGAAATCCTACCTGATGGAGCTGGGCATAGACGGTGACCGCATCCACCCGATTGTGGGGATGGGCGTGGACCATAACGCCAAATGGAACCGGGATGCCCGCCGCGTGGAAATTATAGTTGCAGAATAGAGAACGCGTTATGAAAAAGACCTATATAATATTACTCACGGCAGCTGCGCTGCTGAGCCTGGGCTCCTGCAAGCACAAGACGCATTTTGAGGTGGACATGCCTCAGGATGAGCAGACGGACAAGTACCCGGCCCCGCAAGGGCGTGGCTTCCTTGGCGACGACCTCACCTGGGAGGACGTCGCGGACGTCAAGAGCGAGATTACGCACCTGAAGTTCACGGTGACCGGCGCTGGGGGTGTCAAGGAAGTGCATGAGTTCCGTTCCCCCTCGGAGGCCAGCGAGTGGATGCTTCCGCTTCCGGAGGGAGAATACGACGTTCTGGTTGCGGCCAATATGGACGCGTCCAACGGCTTTGAACTGAGTGAGACGCTCCCCACCAAGGCGGAGCACACCCTCCCTGCCACCTATGCCCGGCTCACCAACGCCTCTTCCAACCCGGTGCAGGCCTGGAACGGGCTGGCACGTGTGAAAGTGGAGAAGGACAAGATGTCCACGGTCCACCTGGACCTGGACCGTCTGCTGGCCCTTTTCACCCTCAAGATCAGCAACGTCCCGGAGGGGACCACCATTGACGTAAGCATGCGTGGCCCCGCCCATTACGTCACGCTCACCGACGAGCGCAGCGCGGAGCACTGGGGCGTCCCCAGCGCGGAGCTGGGCGAAGACGTGGTCCTGGGCCAGCTCAATGCGTCCAATGCGCTGTCGGCGGTGGAGGAGTTCAAGGTGTTCCCTACGGCGTCTGGCGTTACGCAGACCACCCTTTTCTTCCATGTCAGGACCAACAAGGGCCTTGAGCTGGACTACAAGGGCGTTGCCCCCGTCATGGAAAACGGCAAGAAGTATATCCTGGAACTGGATTATGAGAAATTGGCTTCGTTCATGTACATCAGCTCCATCTCCATCAACGAATGGACGGACGGCTGGAGCTACAGCGGAGAGATTCTGAACCCCGACATGGAATAGCAAACAATAACAGATATGAAAAAGATTGCATTTATTACCCTTGCGTTCCTTTGCGCCGCGGCCTGTAACAAGGCTGGTGTGAGCAAGGAATCCGGCGCCATGCGCATAACGGCCGGCATTCGTGAGACCAAGGTATCTTACGATGGCACCAAGGCCGCCTTCGAGGCGGGCGACGACCTCTCCCTCTTTGCCTGGGTGGGTGACAAGACCGCCATTCCCGAAGAGCTGGTGGTGGACAACGTCACCAACACGCTGGGCACGGACGGCCTGTGGGCCCCCGCCACCCAGATGCGGTGGCTGGACATGGTGACGGACCACTACTTCATGGCGGTATCCCCGGCCCGCGAGGTGAAGTCCTTCACCGAAGACCCTTACGTCCTGGATTCCTCGGCCGGGAAGTACCAGGAGAGCGACCTTCTGATTGCCATCAACGACGCCGGTCTCACGGCCAATGACAATCCCGTCAGTCTCACCTTCGACCACGCCATGGCTATCCTCAATGTGAACATCCGGTTCCACAACCAGTGGACGGAGGGCAACCCGCCTTCCCAGACGGAGATTACCGAGGCCCTGGTTGGGAGTGTGGAGGCCACGGCCAGGGACCACGCCACCATCGACTACATCCACAAGGCGGTGACGGCCACGGGCGAGTGGGCTCAGGTGTCCATGAACAAGGTGAAGAACGCCTCTTGGACCACCCTGATGATACCGCAGGAGAATTTCCGCACCATTTACATTACCCTGAGCGGCAACGACCAGTGGCTGGGCGGCGACGGCACCTATACCTACCGTTCCCCGGAAGACATCAAGCTGGAGAGCGGCAAGGTGACCACGGTGAGCCTTGTCATCGGCCGCGACCAGATTACCCTGGACAAGGACGGCATCGTCATCACCGACTGGGTAGTGAACCCGGACGCATATGACGGAGAAGTGTTTAAACCTGAAATGAACTAAACAAGAAGTATCATGAAAAAATATCTTACCCTCTTTATCACCGCCGCGGCCGGGCTTATGCTGGCGGGCTGCAATAAGGGACATGACATCGCGTCATCCCGGTCCATCACGGTGACGGCCTCCATCGGCACCATGACCAAGGTGGCCTATGACGGAGACAAGTCGGCCTTCGAGGCCGGCGACAGCCTTGCGCTCTTTGCCTGGCTGGGTGACAAGACCGCCATCCCCGAAGAGTTGGTGGTGGACAATGTTGTGAACACCCTGGGCAAGGACGGCCTGTGGCAGCCCAAGCTGCAGATGCTTTGGGACGATATGACCTCCCTGCACTACTTCATGGCGGTTGCTCCGGCCCGCGAGGTGAAGTCCTTCACCGAAGACCCTTACGTCCTGGATTCCTCGGCCGGGAAGTACCAGGAGAGCGACCTTCTGATTGCCATCAATGACAGCGGTCTCAAAGCCACCGACAACCCCGTCGGTCTCACCTTCGAGCACGCCATGGCCATGCTCAACGTGAACCTCAAGTTCCACAACCAGTGGACGGATGGCAACCCGCCTTCCCAAAAGGAGATTACCGAAGCCCTGATTGAGAGTGTGGAGGCCACGGCCAAGGACCACGCCACCATCGACTACATCCAGAAAGCCGTGACGGCTACGGGCGAGTGGGCTCAGGTGTCCATGAACAAGGTGGAGAACGCCTCCTGGACCACCCTGATGATTCCCCAGG
>CAMOKK010000148.1 GCA_946617545.1 uncultured Bacteroidales bacterium
GTTTCCTTGAGGTAGTCACCGGCCAGGATGCCCAGACCGCCGCTGTAAATCTTGAGGGATGTATCCAGACCATACTCCATGCAGAAATAGGCGATGGAAGGGTCTTTTCGCTGGGCTTTGGCGGCCATATAAGTGTCAAACTCGTCCAGCACGGCCTTCATGCGGGCAAGGAACTCCTCGTCTTCGGACAGCTGCTGGAAACGCTTGATACTCACGGTATCCAGTACCACCAGCGGATTGTGGCCGCTCTTGTGCCACACTTCCGGGTCAATGGTACGGAAGAGGTCTTTGGCGCTCTCGTTCCAGCACCACCAGAGGTTTTTGGAGAGCTTCTCCAGGCGGGAGAGCTTCTCCGGCAGATGACGGGTCACCAGGATACTTCTCCAGTTGGGACTGGTTACGTCTGCTTTAAAATATTGCATAGTCTTCTTCTTGGTTTTGTAGGAGTCTATCTGGTCCTGAACTTTTGCAAGGGCCAGGGAATATGCCTCCTGATAATACACTATCTGATTGTCCCAGAGTGCAATCTGGGCTACTTCCCGGGCATTTTCCCGGATTTTGTTTCTGTCTTTTTTCTCCACGGCGGCCATCTCCTCCACCCGGGCGGCCACGCCGGCAACTACCTCGTCGTAGTTGTTGTCGTCACGCTCCAGGACGGTAATGCCCGGATGCGCCTTCTTGTAATGGTCCTTTACCCATTTGCCAAAACCGGCCAGCGTGGTGGTGAGGGTGGGAACCCGGAAGGCCAGGGCCTCCAAGGGAGTGTAACCCCAAGGCTCGTAATAGGACGGGAAAAGGGCCAGGTCCATGCCGCAGAGGAGGGTGTAATACGGCAGGTTGAAGATGCCGTCGTCCCCATTGAGGTAGGACGGGATAAAATACACCTTCACCTTGTCTCCTATGGAATTGGTGAGTCCCAGCTCACGCAGGCGGCGGGTTATGGTGTCATACTCCGCATTCATCAGGTAATGGGAGGTCTGGCTGCGGTACTCCGGATTGCCGTTTCCGCCCAACTTGGCCTCCAGTTCCTTGTCCGGTCCGTGATGGCCTGAGGGAATCATGATGAAGGCCTGGATGCTGCGTCCCAGTTTGTCGCCCTTGTTCAGGCGGTCCAGGGCGTCGATAAACACGTCGATACCCTTGTTCCTATACTCATATCGGCCGCCGATACAGACAAAGAGGGCATCCTGGGGGACTTCCTCCGCACTCATGGCCGTAGCCACTTCCACCAGCCTCTGGCGGGCCTTGTCATGGAGTTCCTTATACTCCTCGTCCGTAGCCGGAGTGAAGCTGTTCTCGAAGCCGTTGGGCGTCACCACGTCCACCGGACGCAGGAACTGGGCACACTCCCTGGCCGTAATCTCGCTCACGGTGGTGAAAACATCGGCATACTGGGCCGATTTCTTCTCTAAGGAATAGATGGCCGTCACGTTGAAGCGGCGGGCCATCTCCTGACCGTCGTACTGCGCGATATTGTCATAGAGCGGGAAGTTGTTGCCGCTCAGGCAGCGGCCCATCATGGTGGCATGGGTGGTAAAGACCGTAGCCACGGGAAGCGCGGCAGTCTTCAGGTACAGGATACCGGCCCCCGTCTGCCACTCATGGAACTGCGCCACCACCTTCTCTCCTCCCTTGAGGTTGTAGTTGTAGAAGCTCTCTATCACCCTTCCCGCAGCAATGCCGAACACGGCGGATTCTTTGTAATCCCAATTGCCCGAGATGGAATCCACGCCGTACATCTCCCACATCTTTCCCAGGATTTCGTCTGCATGCGGAAGGAAGGACTTGTAATCTACCAGGATGGCCAGCGGCTTTCCGGGGATGTTCCAGCGTCCAATCCGGAAGCGGAGTCCCTCGGCCTGGGCCTGGGCCTTCCAGGAACGGTACAGCATGGGGTCTTCCAGGAAATCCGGGTTCCCGGCGCGGTGCATCCAAACATCAGGGCCGATAAAAATATGACGGCGGCCCATCTCTTCCTGCAGATGAAGGGCCTTGGTGGCCACTACGGTATAGATACCGCCCACCTTGTTGCAAACCTCCCAGCTGACTTCGAAGAGATAATCCGGACTCAATAATTCTTTCTTCTTTGCCATCGTTTTCCGCTACTTGCTCTTCCTTCTGCTGAGCTCCTTCTGAGCGGTTTCCTTCACATCCAAGGCCGCACGCTTCTCGTCCAGACGAATCTGGAAATCGGAGATGACGTTCATATAGTTGATAAATGCCTCGTACGGAGTGTCATACGGGTTGAAGTACTTGTGAACTTCTCCGTCAGAGAAGAACTTGGTGCACATATAATAGAAGTGGTCGCTCTCCTGGAGATGTCCGAAATCGGCCCAGAGGTCAGGGTCGTTCACAATGGAAAGCTTCTCCGTCATGGCGTAGACCTTCTTGAAGGCCTCGTCCTGCAGCTCGTTGCCCAGCCAGGCGGTGACGTCGCGCTCTTCATCGGCCCAGGAGATGGGATCCTCTACGGAAATGTCGGAGACGGGTTTGTACTTCTTCACTATCTCGGCCGGAGTGGCGAAGCCGAAGGTGCCGTCCTTAAGTACGGCGCCAGGCAGCGCCCGCATGAACTCGAAGATGCCGCTCTCTGCGCTCTGGTGCTCTCCGAAGGTCTCATAGTCCATGAAGAGGTTCACGATATCTCCCTCGGCGGCGCTCTCCTTCATCCAGTTCACATACTTGTCGGCGGTGAGGGGCCACATGTTCCAGCCCTTGTTGGAGAAGCGGAAGGCAATGTCGTCGGAGAGGCTGTAGTTACGGAGCAGGAGCTTGAGTTTGGGCTGGGTTTCTCCGCTGTACACATAGTTGGGGCTCTGCCAGCCCATGATGTGGCGGGCGCCCTCGGTGAGCATGGTCTTGTAACCCATGTCATAGACCATTTCGCCGATACTGTTGGAATAGATGAGCTCCGTGTTGCGGAAGGTGACGGGCTTCACGCCGAACAGCTGTTCGATGAGGGCGGCGTGCTTCTTAACCTGGTGACGGAACTCGCTCTCGGAAGCCAGCGAGGCCAGCGAGTGGTAGTAGGTCTCGGACAGGAATTCCACCTTGCCGGTGGCGGCCAGGGCCCGGAAGCTGTCAATCACCTCCGGGGCAAAGCGCTGGAACTGCTCCAGGGCGCTGCCGGAGATGGAGAAAGCAATCTTGAACTTGCCCTTGTACTGGTTAATGAGTTCCAGCATGAGCTTGTTCATGGGCAGGTAGCACTTCTGGGCTACGCGGCGCAGGATGGTGCGGTTGGCAAAGTCGTCATAGTAATGGGAATCTTTGCCGATATCAA
>CAMOKK010000149.1 GCA_946617545.1 uncultured Bacteroidales bacterium
GTACTTGCCCACGCGGGGAATGCGCTGGACAAGGACGGCCACAAGCCCCACCACCACAAAACTGCACAGGGCCGTTCCCAGAATCTGGACGGGGGTGGTCCAGACGCCCAGGACGCCATCGGAACCCAGGCCCAGCCAGGAGCGGAACCAGCCGGAAACATAGGCCAGCACCAGCATGTGGACAAGGTACATCCCGTAACCGGCCTTAGACAGGGGCAGGATGAGGCGGCGGTAGAAGAAAGATTCCTCGCTTTGCTCAGAATGACAGGCCTTTCGCCCGGAAGAACAGTACCAGCGGAAAATGAGGGTGAGGCCCAGGGCGGTGCACAGCACAAAGAGACTGCAGAAGGCAATGGGGACCTCCCAGGCCACGGCAACGGCCAGGTCTCCCGCCAGCGGGAAGGACTCTCCTGTCTCGGAAAAGCGGCGCAGCAGGCCAAAAACTATCATGGTAAAGCCCAGCAGGAACAATATCAGGCCCTGCGTGGCCTTCTGCCTGGTATTGGGAATGAAGCGCCGGATATACAGGCCCAAAAGCATATACCCCACAAAACCGCTCATATAATAAAAAGTGCCGAAAGGATTCCACGAGGCTTCTCCCCACAGCGGAAACAGGGCCTGGGCGGGAAGGCCGTCGGCCGCCTGGATAAGCGGAGGAACACCTCCTCTCCACTCCCGGACAAAGGGAATCAGAAGGGTGAACAGCCATATACCCAAATAGATGGAAAGTTCCTTTTGGGAAACCTTTTCGGCCCACGGAGAAAGCATCGGCATGATGAGATAGATGCCCAGAAGCATATACACAAACCACAGGTGACCGGCTGCATAATTGAAGTTGAACAGCAAGCCCTTCAGGTTCTGCACCGGTTCACCCCACACCAGGGCATAGACCAGCGTCCACACCAGCATGGGAATAAGAATGCGGACGGCCCTGCGCCGGAAAAACTCCCCGGTGGAATAATGCAGCGGGAACTGCAAATAGGCCGATGCCATCAGGAAAACCGGCACGCAGCAGCGGCACAAACCCTCGAACAAGGCCACCCAAAAGGCATCCGTGGCCGACAGGATGAGTCCGCCGTCCCCGCCCAGATAAAAGGGTTCCGTACTGTGGATGATCATGACCATGAAGCAGGCGGTCACCCGCAGGAAGTCCAGCCAGATTTCTCGTTTTGCACTCATATCTACAACAAATAACTTACTTCTTTGAAACGGTACAGGCGGGTCCTGCCACCGAGGTCCCGGATGCGCAGGCGGCCGTCGTCCTCCACCCCTTCGATGACGCCCTCGTACTCCTCGTCCGTGAGGAGGTCATGATAACGGGCCGATACCCCGCTCCGGAACAGGCGGGAGGCATATCGGCCCATCAGCTCCCCGGCGGAAAGTTGCGGCAGGAGGCCCTCAAAAACGGCCAGAAACTCCTCCAAGGATGCCTCCAGCGCATATTCCCGCCCCGTACACAGCGTCAGCGAAGTGGCCAGGGCCAGCTGGGGAAATTCTTTCTGATTGACGTTGAGGCCGATGCCAATCACCGACGCCGCCACCCGGCCATCCGGCCCCAGGGTGTTCTCAATGAGCATGCCGGAGATTTTCTTTCCGGACACGTAGATGTCGTTGGGCCACTTGATGTGGGCTTTCACGCCTTTGGCATCCAGAAAATCCACCAGCGCCACGGAGGCAAGGTAATTGAGGCGGATGCCCTCAGAGGCCTTCAGCGGCAGGTTTTTGAGAACGATGGAGAACGTGAGGTTCTTGCCCGGCTCCGTGAACCAGCTGTTGCCCCTCTGGCCGCGGCCGGCCGTCTGGTCATACGCCGCCAGAACGCTTCCGGAAGGCAGCTGCGCCAGCCGCCGAAGGGCCTCGGAATTGGTGGAGTCTATGCTTGAGAGCCAATGAATTATCATACAAAACCGTCTATGGCGATGCCTTCCTGCGGGAAGTCCCCCTCTGGATTGTTGAAGGGCTGCAGGAAGGGATTGGACATGCCTTCCTTGGCAATGGTGGTGGGCTGGCCGTGGCCGGGAATCACATCCGTGTCTCCGGGCAGCACCAGCAGTTTCTGCAGGATGGAATGCATGAGTACGTCGTAGTCTCCCCCGCCCAGGTCCGTCCGGCCGATACTGCCGGCAAAAAGCGTGTCTCCGCTTAGCAGGAGGCTGTTTTCGGCCGAATAGTAGCACACGCCGCCGGGGGTATGCCCGGGGGTGTGAATCACCGTCCAGGGAGTGCCGGCCGTGGTGATGACGTCGCCGTCGGCCAGGTCCGTCGTGGCAAAGTGGTGCTGGAACACCTTGAAGCTCTTGGGCAGGCCGGAGAAGACGGAGCCGCAATCGGCCAGAATCTCCTTGTCGGCCGGGTGCATATAGACGGGGATGTCGTAGCGGGCCAGCAGTTTTTCCACGCCCCATACATGGTCAAAATGGCCGTGGGTGAGCAGGATGGCGTCGGGCCTCAGGCCCTCTCGGTCCATATAATCTGTAAGGTCCTTCACCCCTTCGTCGGAGGACATACCGGGGTCTACCAGGGTGCAGGCGCCCTGTCCGTCGGCCCAGACCACCACGCAATTGGTGCCGAGGGGATTGAACGTAAAGATGCGGGAATGTATCATAGCTTTGCAAATTTACGAACTTTTTGCCAACTTTGTAAAATATGCATATAGGAATCGCCGGAAATATCGGCAGTGGAAAAACCACGCTCACCACGCTTTTGGCCCGCCACTACGGCTGGACCCCGAAATTCGAGTCCGTCACCTACAATCCCTATCTGGAAGACTATTATGCCGATATCAAGCGCTGGTCCTTCGCCCTGGAAATGTACTTCCTGCAGCAGCGCCTGCACGACGTGCTGGAGATTTCCAAATCCAAGGACGTGATTATCCAGGACCGGACGCTGTTCGAGGGGGTTCACATCTTCGTGGCCAACAACTATGCCCAGGGAAACCTGTCGGAGCGGGATTACAACACCTACATGGACACCTTCAACGTGATGATGGAAGTGGTGAAGGAGCCGGACCTCCTGATCTATCTCAAAAGCAGCATCCCCCATCTGGTGTCCCAAATCCAGAAACGCGGCCGGGAGTACGAACAGAGCATCTCCATAGACTACCTGAGCGGCCTGAACCGGCGCTACGAAGACTGGATTGCCTCCTACAAGGGACGGCTCATCACCATAGACGCAGACAACCTGGACTTCCTGAACCGGGAAGAAGACTTTGCCGTCATCACCGACCGCATTGACGCCGAACTATTCGGTTTGTTCCAATAA
>CAMOKK010000150.1 GCA_946617545.1 uncultured Bacteroidales bacterium
TAACACTATGGCTCATTCAAGAAGAAGTTTCATCAAGAAGGCTGCGGCCGGGATTGGCCTGTTTACCATTCTGCCGAGGGAAGTGCTGGGGAAAATGGGCGGAGACAACAGCTACGTGGCGCCCAGCGACCAGCTTACGCGGGGCATCATAGGCACCGGCGGAATAGGCATGAGCGGCCTCCACTTTGCCAGCGACCGGCGTTGCCGCCTGGTGGCTGTGTGCGACGTGGACAAGTATCACCTGCGCAGGGCATTGGATGCCGGCGTGGAGAAGTTTGGAACCCGCCTGCAGGCCTACTCGGACTGGCGCGACCTGGTTCACGACGCCAACGTGGACATTGTCCACATTGCCACGCCTTCCCACTGGCACGGCATCATGGCCGTGGAGGCCGCCAAGGCCGGGAAGGACATTTTCTGCGAGAAGCCCATGACGCGCACCATCGGCGAGGGGGAAAAGGTGGTGAAGGCCGTCCATGACTATGGCCGGATTTTCCGCCTGGATACCTGGTTCCGTTTCACGGATACGTTCTATGGCCTGGGCACCACGGTGGAACCGCTGAAAAAGCTGGTAGAGAGCGGCGTGCTGGGCTGGCCCCTGACGGTGCGCATTTCCGGCGCCACGGGTTTTGCCTGGAAGTTCTACTGGACGGGCAAGACCGGCCTCACGCAGGAGCCCATCCCGGAGGAACTCGATTATGATATGTGGCTGGGACCGGCTCCCTACAAGCCTTACAACCCCCATCGCGTGCACCAGACCTTCCGGGGCTACTGGGACTACGAGAGCGGCGGCCTGGGAGACATGGGACAGCACTATATAGACCCCGTGCAGTACATTCTGGGCAAGGACGACACCTATCCCGTGAAGGTGGAGGTGGACGCCCCCGTGCAGGATGCCGATGCCGTGGGCATCTGGAGAAGCATCACCTACACCTACGAGGACGGCTGCAAGATTATCCTGGAAGGGGAGGGCTTCGAATCCAAGGGCAAGGTCCCTTATCTGGAAGGCCCTAACGGCAAGGTCTATCAGGGCTTTGAATGTGACATCCAGGGCGTGCAGGACGTGCAGTCCTTCCTGAACGAGCTTCCTGCTCCCGCACCCCGCCATACGGATTTCCTGGACTGCGTGCGCACCCGGCAGCATTTCGCCCTGGACGAGATAATCGGCCATCACAGCTGCACCATCGTGAACATAGGCTCCGCCGCCCTGCGGCTTGGCCGGACTCTCCATTTTGATCCCAAGACCTGCCGATTTATCGGCGACGACCAGGCCAATGCCCTGATTAACCAGCCCATGCGCGCTCCCTGGGCACAATACATAGACGTATGAAAAAGATAGTTTCTTTGCTTTTTGCCCTGTCCCTGGCCTTCGCGGCCTGGGCGCAGAACCCCATGGACAGGCCCATGGAGGCCTTTCCCGTGGCCAAGGAAACGCACGTGATGTGCCGGGAGGCCTGGGAACAGCTGCAGAAAAATCCGGCCCTGGCGCCTCAGATGGTGGCGGCGGCGCTGCAAAGCGGCATCCGTCCGTATTCCAACGCCGTGCTCGCTTATGCCGATGAAACGGCCGGCCCCCAGGCCATCGTAAAAGCCGTAAAAAAGCTTTATCCCTCCCTTTCGGATGCCGCCAAGGCCGATGTCCTGTATTGGATAGGCCGAAACAAGCTGACGGCCCTCCAGAAGTTTGTGGACGAGGAACTTGCTTCCCCCCAGGCAGGGGAGGCCGCCCTGGCTGCGGTATTTGCCGCCGTCCAGATGGGCGGAAAGCACAACCAGGCCCTGCTGGACCACTGCGTGGAGGCCGGCAGCCCGCTGGCTCCGGAAATCCAGCGCCTCCGGGGCCGGGTGAACGGAGATGACGGCGATTCCACCCGGAATGCTTTGCGTGACCAAAAATGACAGACGATATGAAAAAGGCACTTATTCTTTTATCGGCCCTTGCGGTGGCCTGCTCGGCCCCCAAGGACAACACCCTCACCCAGGCCGAAAAGGCCGATGGCTGGCAGCTCCTTTTTGACGGGGAGAGCCTGAACGGCTGGCGCAGCTTCAACGCCCCCGCCCTACAGGGAGAATCCTGGATTGTGGAAAACGGCACCATCGCCGCAACCGGCAAGGGTGACGACGCCCACGGCTACATTGTGACGGACAAGGTTTTCGAGAACTTCCACCTGAAATGGGACTGGAAAATCAGCAAGGGCGGCAACAGCGGCATGATTTACCATGTGCAGGAAGGCCCGGCCTTCGCCGTTCCCTATGTGACCGGTCCGGAGTATCAAATCATTGACGACGAGAACTTTACCGAGATGAACGACGGCTACGTGCTGGAGCCCTGGCAAAAGTGCGCCGTGGACTATGCCATGTATGTTCCGGACTTTGATACGGCCCCGTTCATCAAGCCCGCCGGAGAGTGGAACACCTCCGAGATTATCTTTGACAACGGCCATGTGACCTACCTGATTAACGGAAAAGTGACCGTGGAGTTCGATGCCTGGACGGCCGACTGGTTTGCCCGCAAGAACAGTGGCAAATGGACCAATGCCCCGGAGTACGGCCTTTCCCGCCGCGGGGTGATGTGCCTGCAGGACCACGGCTACCCGGCCTGGTTCAAGAACGTGAAGGTGAAGGAGCTCCCGGTGAAGCCGGTAGAAGAGAACCTTTTCAACGGAAAAGACCTCACGGGCTGGGTGAACTACGGAACCGAGCTCTGGTATGTGGACGGCGAGGGCAACCTGGTATGCGAAAGCGGCCCCGACAAGGCTTATGGCTACCTGGCCACCGAGAAATACTACAACGACTTTGACCTTTCTTTGGAGTTCAAGCAGGAGGCCAACGGCAATTCCGGCGTGTTCATCCGCTCCACCGTGGACGGAACCAAGGTGAGCGGCTGGCAGGTGGAAGTGGCTCCCAAGGGCAACGATACCGGCGGCATCTATGAGTCCTACGGCCGCGGCTGGCTGGTCCAGATTCCCGACGAGAAGGAAAATATCCTGAAGGAAGGGGAGTGGAACACCCTGCGAATCCGCTGTGAGGGAGACCGCGTGCAGACCTGGCTCAACGGGGAACCTATGGTGGATATCTCCGACGAAAAGATTGGCGGAGGCAACGGCCGAATCGCCCTCCAGATTCATGACGGAGGCGGCATCAAGGTACGCTGGCGCAATCTCAAGGTAAAGAGCCTTTCGGCATTGCAATAATTT
>CAMOKK010000151.1 GCA_946617545.1 uncultured Bacteroidales bacterium
ATACGGCGCAGGAGGTCTCTGTCATGCAGCCCACCATCACCTTCATGCCCAGGGCGCGGGCCATGGTGGCCATTCTCCAGCCTTCCCGCATGCCGGTACACTTCATCAGCTTGATGTTGATGCCGTTGTAGGCGCCTACCAGCGAGGGGATGTCCTTCATCCGCTGGATGCTTTCATCGGCAAAAATGGGAAGGGGAGAGCGCTCCGTGAGCCAGGCGATGTCGTCTATGCGTTCCTTGGCCATGGGCTGCTCCACCATCACGATGCCGTGCTCCTTGAGCCAGAAAATCTCGTCCAGGGCTTTGGAACGGTCTTTCCAGCCTTGGTTGGCATCCACGGCCAAGGGAACGTCCGTAACGCTGCGGATGGTCTCAATCATCTCCACGTCCGTGTCCAAACCCACCTTCACTTTCAGGATGTTGAATTTGCCCGCCGCTTCCAGTGTCTTTTCCTTTACCACCTCCGGCGTATCTATGCCGATGGTAAAGGTGGTGGAAGGTGCCTTGGCGGCATCCAGACCCCAGATACGGTACCAGGGCTGGCCGATGAGCTTGCCCACAAGGTCGTGCAGGGCGATGTCAATGGCACATTTGGCCGCACCGTCACCTTCCGAGAGGCTGTCCACATAGCTGAGGATGTCCTCCATTTGGAAGGGGTCGTTGAACTGGGAGAGGTCCACCTTGTTAAGGAAGGTGGTGACGGTTTCCACGCTCTGGCCCAGGTACGGGGGCATGGAGGCCTCTCCGTAGCCGGTAACGCCTTCCCAGCTCAGTTCCACCTGCACGTCCGGGGTGGTGGTGCGGCTGTAGGAGGCCACGGTGAACACGTGCGCCAGCTTGAGCTCATAAGGGAAGAACTTCAGATGAAGCTTTCCGTCTCCTTTCACGATGTTGAACTTCTGCGGGCCGCCGGCGGTGCAGCCCGCCAGGCCCAGACCTGCCGCCGCCAGTGCGGTGGTTTTCAGGAAATCGCGTCTATTCTGCATAATAAGGGTTGGTTAGTGTAGTGTTAAGTCCTTCTTCCTTGTCAATATAAGGGAGAACGCGGCCTCCGAAGAGGTATCGGCCGGTATTGTAGGCGTCATAATAAGGGTCCTGAGGCAGGAAACTACCTATCTGCACCAAGCCCATCGAGTGGATGAAGCGGCCGTTTCCCAGGTAGAAGCCCACATGGGACACGCGGGGCGTGCCGTCCTCCCGGTATCGGCCGAAAAAGACCAGGTCTCCGGGCTCAAGGGCATTCATGTCGGAGATACGCTGCCCCACGCGGGACTGCGGACCGGCGTCTCGGGGAATGATGATGTCGTGCATGAAAAGGGTGGCGCGCACAAAGCCGCTGCAGTCCATTCCCTTGGAGGACATGCCCGCCCAGAGATAAGGGAAGCCCAGCATGCTTTGGGCCGATGCAAGGATGGCCTCTGCGCTTCGGTCCAGGTTCTTGCGCCAATCGGCCTCGGTTTTGGCGATTTTCTTGCACACAAAGCCCGTCCGGCCGTCGGGGAAGCCCACCTTGAGCCAGGCGCCTTTCTTGCCCAGGTACTTGAGGCGGTCTCCGGCCACCACATCCGAAACGGTGGCACTTCCTGCCGATGCCTCTTTGTACACAACGCCACTAAGGGCGGTGACCACCACCTTGGGTGCGGCGTTCCAGGCATGATATTCCTCGAAGTTCATCCGCGTTATGGCGGCATAATGCACCCAGCCGGTATAACTGTCCGGGGTCTGTACCTGTGGCCAGGGATTGCCGTTGTCACTGATGGAAAGCACGTGTACCGGTGTTCCCAGCAGGGCCTGCGACACCATTTCGGCATCAAAATCGGCCGTGCGCCGCAGGTTGCACACGGAGATGTTTACCACGCCGTATTCCTGGGCAAGGACCGAAAGGCTGCCCAGAGAACATAAAAAAAGGAGTATGAATTTTTTCATACTCCAAATATACGAAATAAATTGTTTCCTAGAATACGTCGGGCTCGTTATTCTTGGGCTCGTCGTTATTCTCGAAGCGGGGCTTGCGGGGCTTGTCGCCTTCGCGACGCGGGCCGCGCTCTCCATCCCGGCGGGGTCCGCGGTCACCTTCACGACGCGGGCCGCGCTCCTTGCGGTCACCCTCGCGGCGCGGGCCGCGGCCTTCCCGCTTGGGCTCTACATAGCCTTCGGGCTTGGGCGTGAGGGCGCGCATGGAAAGGCGCATCTTGCCGGTCTTGGCGTCAATCTCCAGGAGCTTGACATCCACCTCGTCGCCCACCTTCAGCACGTCTTCCACCTTGTCGGTCTTGGTCCAGGCAATCTCGCTCACGTGGAGGAGGCCTTCCTTACCGGGCAGAATTTCGATGAAAGCGCCGAATTCCAGGATGCTCACCACCTTGCCGTGGTACACCTGACCGGCCTCGGGAACGGCGCAGATGGCCTTGATACGCTCCAACGTGGCATCCATGGCAGCCTTGTCGGTGCCGAAGATATCCACCACACCCTTGGTGGTGCCGTCTCCGTTGTCCACCTCGTCGATGGTGATGGTGGTGCCGAATTCCTTCTGCATGCCCTGGATGGTTTCACCGCCCTTGCCGATGATGGCGCCGATGAACTCGGAAGCCACCTCAATCTGGACCATGCGGGGCACGAAGGGCTTGAAGTCCTCACGCGGCTCGGGGATGGTCTTGAGCATTTCGCCCATGATGTGGAGGCGTCCCTGACGGGCCTGCTCCAGGGCCTTTTCCAGCACTTCGTAGGACAGGCCGTCCACCTTGATATCCATCTGGGTGGCGGTGATGCCGTCCTTGGTGCCGGTTACCTTGAAGTCCATGTCTCCGAGGTGGTCTTCGTCACCCAGGATATCGGTGAGGATGGCGTAGCGGTCGTTGGGGCGCTCGGCATCGGTAATCAGGCCCATGGCCACACCGGCCACCGGCTTCTTGATCTTGACACCGGCATCCATCAGGGCCAGGCAGCCGCCGCAGACGGAAGCCATGGAGGAGGAACCGTTGGATTCCAGGATATCGGAAACTACGCGAACGGCGTAGGGGAATTCGGGAGCCGTGGGAATCACTGGCTTGAGGGCGCGCATGGCCAGGTTGCCATGGCCGATTTCCCTGCGGCCGGTGCTTCTCTGGGGCTTGGCTTCACCGGTGGCGAAGGGAGGGAAGTTG
>CAMOKK010000152.1 GCA_946617545.1 uncultured Bacteroidales bacterium
GCCGCGCCGGAATTTGCCGACATCAGCCTTATCACCCGGGGCCAGCACAATTCCAATCCCCCACTCTGGACGGCCGACAGGTTTGCCCCGCACGTGAGCTACCAGGACGCCGACGGCGAGCACTGGCTTTTTGACGCCTTTCTGTGCACGGAGGGCTATGACGGCGTCCGCGGGCTCACCATGAGCATCCAGGCCGGCGGGCGGGCATCGGCCATCAAGGAATCCTGGGAGGAACTGCTGGACTACTGGTTCCGCAAGGGGAGTACCCTGGACCAGTTGGACCAGGCCGTTAGCGCTACTGCCGGCCGTATCGGCAGCCCGCATACGCCCCGCTATGTGGTCATCACCCTCCCGGACCCCATCATGTTCCAGAACTTTTCCGACAAAGCCTCCAGCACCACCTACTGGGGTACGTTGGACGGAGAAGTCATGGATTTCTCCCGCCTGGAGCACCAATTGAAGGTTTATCAATGGTTCATTGACCAGTGCCGGGAACGTTTCCGGGCACTATCCCCAAAATACCTGGAGCTGGCCGGTTTTTACGTTCTCTCCGAAGAGTTGCCCTTGGCCAAGAGCTTCTATGACTCGCTGAACCTCAGTTGCGACACGGCCGACACCTGGAATGCCTCCTACAAGCGCTGGGAGAGCATTTTGCCTGCCACGTCCGCCTATCTGAAAAGCTGCCGCGAAGGGCTATACTGGATACCCTATTTCTGCGCTCCCGGCCACCGCGTCTGGAAGCAGCTGGGCTTTGATATGGCCTGGATGCAACCCAACCACTACTGGGACACGGCCAACCAGCATCCCATGAGCCGGAGCGTAAGCGCCATGCGCAACTACGGACTGGGAATGGAGCTGGAATTCGAGTTTTCCATGGTCTATGACCAGATGAAAAATGGCCGATGGGGCCCTGACGGCGCCGGAAGCCCCACCTTTACCGAAGCCGATATTCCCGCCCTGCGGGACCGCCTCCGCGAGTATATGGACGCCTATAAAAACAACGGCTTCTACGGGAAAAGGTCCGTGGCCCTCTATTCCGGAACGGACGCCTTTACCCAACTGGGAACCTCTCCGGATGCCCGGGACCGGGAAATGTACCTGGAAATTTGTAACTTTATCGCCGGATCCGAACTCAAAAAATGAAAAAGCTTTTCCTACTCCTGTCACTGGCCCTGTCCCTTACATGTCAGGCCAAACCCCAAGAGCCCCGCACCTTCGAGGACCTTACGCTGGTGGGATACTGGCACCGCACGCCCCATCACTGGGACGCCGCCCGTTTTGCCCCCCATGTGAGCTGGCAGGCCCCCGACGGCTCCGAGCATTGGCTGTTCCAGGCCTTCCTCTTCCTGGAAGGCAGCGACTGGGTGCATAACAAAACCTTTGTCCTGGGGCCCGGAGAAAGCGCCGACAAGGAAATCTGGCAGTATCAGCTGAACCTCTGGCTGGGGCCGGAAGGCTGTGTAAAGGAACTGGACAAGGCCTGCGCGGAGGTGGCCGGACGCATCGGCGCACCTGCCCGGAAACGGGGCGTAATCATCGGCATTCCGGATGCCATCATGTTCCAAAACTTCTCCGACAAAACCTCCTCCACCACCTACTGGGGTGACGGGCTGGATTTTGCCGATACGCAGGACCGTCTCAAGGCCCTATGCTGGTACATCGACAGCGCACGGTCCATGTTCAAGGAATTGGATTCCAAGTATTTGGAACTTTCCGGCTTCTACATTACTTCGGAAGAGATTTACCTTCCCTACGACATCGACGTCAACTGCCGCTACAAGAACTGGGAGGTGATTGCCCCCGCCCTGGCTCAGTATTGCCATGCCTCCGGACAGGGCCTCTACTGGATTCCCTATCACATGGGCCCCGGCTACAAATACTGGAAAAACCTGGGGATAGACCAGGCCTGGATGCAGCCCAACTGGTACTGGGACCACAAGGCCGGTGAGCGCCATCCCTTTGCCAAGACTATCTCCGCCATCCGGGAGGCCGACATGAGCGGCATGGAGCTGGAATTCGAGTATTCCGCCGTCCTCAACGAAATGAAGGAAGGCGTGATGGGACCGGACGGTGCCGGAAAGCTCACCTTCACCCGGGCCGATGTGGACGCCCTCCAGAACCGCGTGCGCCATTACATGCAGGAATTCAAGGATGCCGGTTTCTACGGAAAGAAATCCATCGCCCTCTACTCGGGCTCCAATGCCCTCACCCAGCTGGCCACCTCGCCGGAAGCCCGGGACCACGCCCTCTACGACGACATCTGCCGCTTCGTGCTGGGGAACCGCGGCGAGCTGGAACAGACCCAAATAGAAATTGACGCGCAGGGCCGCCTTCAGAAGCTTGCCTTCGGGGGACACGACTACGCCGGCGGCCAGCCCCTCTGGCGCTTGTATTACAACACCCCGGAGCAGAAAGAAATCGAGGTTTCCGGGGCCGATGAAACGCCCCTTGTACGGCAGGTTGCCGACACCGTCTTCCTGGACTACGACCATGTGGGCGGAAAGGCCTTCTCCCTGCATTTGAAAGTGTGGACGGAAGGCACCCTGGTACGCTTCGGAGTCTCCCTTGAGAACAACGAGCCGCACACCGTCATCCGGGAATTGCAGTATCCCCTGATAGGCCATCTGCAGATTCCGGAGGAATACAAGCTCCTCACCACGCACACCGGCGGACAGATTTTTGAGAACCCGGTGAGAAAGATTGCCAACGTGGACACCCGGGCGCTGTACATGACTCCCGCCCAGAAATTCCGCCAGTACGACCTCCAGTACCCCCGCAACGCGGCGTCCAACTGTTTTGCCTTCACCGGAGAAAAGGACGGGCTGTATTTCGGCAGCCACGACACTTCCCTCCAGCAAACCTGGCACGGCCTCCGCGCCTATCCGGATGAGGGAAGCATCGGCCACGTGACGGAAGACTTCAAGCACCTGGAAGCCGGCTTCTACCGCTATCCCAATGCCATGTGCGGTGACCGCTGGAGCAACGACGCCTCCGTGGTGGTGCCCTACAAGGGTGACTGGACGGCTACCTCCCGCATTTACCGCCGCTGGGCCGACACCTGGTGGCACCATGCCCCCGTGCCGCAGTGGGTGCAGGACATGACCGGCTGGCAGCGC
>CAMOKK010000153.1 GCA_946617545.1 uncultured Bacteroidales bacterium
GCCGTAATGGCAAAGGAATTGGCGGCGATGGCGATGGTTCCCAGCGGGGCAACAATCACGGTGGCGGCAATGTAACCGCCCCGCATCAGGAGGTTCTGGAAGGCCATGGGGCCGCCGATGTTCAGGGCCTTGTCCACCACCTTGCGGGTGGGGCGGAAACTCCCCCGCTCATGGGTGAGCTTCATTTCCTTGCTGCCGAAAACCAGGAAGGAGAACATGGCGATGCCCGTAATCACCTCCGCCACGCCGCTGCCCAGGGCCGCTCCCACCACGCCCATGTCCAGCACATAGATGAACAGGTAATTGAAAAGCACATCCAGCACGCACATCCCGATGCTCAGGAAGCTGGGCACCTTCATGTTGCCGCTGGCCTGCAGCATGGCCGCGCACATCCAGTCCAGAATCATGAAGGGCAGAAACAGGGACATGATGAGGAAGTACTTCGCGGCATCGGCCGATATGTCCTCCCCGCCGCCCAGCCAAGCGGGCAGCTGATGGGAAACCGCCACCCCGAGAAGGGCTATGAAAGCGCTGAAGCCCAGTACGCAGACCAGGGCCTGGCGCAGCACCTCGCGGGCGCCATGGAAATCATTGGCGCCGATGCGGTGCGCCACCTGCACGGAAAAGCCGGTGGAGGCCGCCATGCCGAAGCCGCCCATGAGCCAGAGGCAAGTGGACACCAGGCCGATGGACGCCCCCGCCGCCGGGCCCAGATGGCCCACCATGGAGGTGTCTATGTACTGCATCATCACGGAGGACAGCTGGGCCAGGATGGCCGGGTAGCTGAGCATGAGGGCCAATTTGACCTGCTGCCCCGTAGAGAGGGCAGCTCCGGAGCGGATGTATCCCAGCAGTATGTCTTTTGTTCCGGCCATTATTGATGATGAGGTACTTCTTTTCTATCTATGAGTTCACGGAGCACGGGGAGGTAGCTTTCATCGGCCGTTCCAAAGGCGGCGGCCACTTCCTTCAGGGTGTATTGCCCTTCACGCTCCCCTATCCAGGCCTTGAGGCGTGCTGCCAGGTCTGCGGGCCTGGCCTTGGCGGCCCGGCAGATGTCGCATCGGCCGCAGGGCTCGCTCTCCTCCTGGCCGAAATACTTCAGCAGGAACCGGCTCCGGCAGGTATCTTCCTCTTCCACATACTCCGTCATGGCCTGCGTCCGCTCCGCAAAGGTGCTCCGCAGAAGCTTGTAGCGCTGAGGACTCAGCTGCACGTTGCCGGGGCGCAGGCGGCTGTGCTGCAGGAAGAGCACCGTGGCATGATCGGCCGGAATGTAGCGGATGACGTGGTTTATGCTGAGGCCGTACAGGAGCTGCCGCAGGGCGGGAATGCTTACGCCGCAGCGGGCGGCCACGGCCTCCTCGTCTATGGATACCGGATAGGAAAACACGCCCGTATACAGCCGCATCAGCGTTTCCAGCACCTGCGGCATGGCCGGGTCCGGAAGGTCTGTATGGTACAGGGCGGCGCGGTCCACGTCTATCTTGACGCGGGTGGGGATGTCCATGTCTTCCGACAAGGTCCAGTGGCCTTCCCGCTCCATGTATTTGATGGCATAATAGACCGGCGAGAGCTGCAATTTGTAATGCTTGCAAAACTCCTTCACATCCAGTTTGAGCATGCGGCCCTCGCCCTCGTCATAGGGAATCTGGAAGAAGATGTGAATCTTCTGGTACAGCTCTTCCATGAATTCTAAGGAAGGGAAGGAGACCTCTTCCAGCTGCCTGAGCCGGGCCGTGTCCGTTCCGTTCCAGAGCAGGACGGCGTAGGAGGGCTTTCCGTCACGCCCGGCGCGTCCGGCCTCCTGGAAATAGGCCTCCGGGCTGTCGGGGATATCGGCATGCACCACAAAACGGACGTCGGGCTTGTCTATCCCCATGCCGAAGGCGTTGGTGCAAACCATCACCCGCGTGCGGCCTTCCTTCCAGTCTTTCTGCCGATCGGCCCTCGAGAGGGCTCCCAGCCCGGCATGATAGTAGGAGGCCGATATACCCGCCGCTTTCAGGCTTTCCGCCAGGTCCTGAGCCCGGGCGCGGCTTCGTACATACACGATGCCGCTGCCTTCCACCCCCGCGCAGACGCTCCGCACCTGCCCTATCTTATCCTGCGTCTTGCGCACGATGTAGCTCAGGTTGGGGCGCTCGAAACCGGAACGAAGCAGGTTCTCCTCCGGGAATTTGAGCTTTTCCATGATATCCCGGGCCACGAGGGGCGTAGCGGTGGCGGTAAGGGCTATCACCGGCGCATCCACCCGCTCGCGGAGTTTGCCTATCTCCAGATAGCTGGGGCGGAAATCGTACCCCCACTGGGAAATACAATGGGCCTCGTCCACTACGATATAGGAAACTTTGAGAACGTCCAGATAAGACTGGAAGAGCCTTGTCTGAAGGCGTTCCGGGCTCAGATACAGGAACTTGTAGTCTCCGTAGGCGGCATTGTTCAGGGCCAGGTCCACCTCATGGCGGCTCATGCCGGCGTGGATGGCCATGGCACGGATGCCCCGGGCCTCCAGGTTTTGCACCTGGTCTTTCATGAGGGCGATAAGGGGTGTCACCACCAGGCCGATTCCCTCCCGCATGAGGCAGGGCACCTGGAAGCAGACGCTCTTTCCCCCGCCCGTGGGCAGGATGGCCAGAACGTCCCTGCCGGCAAGGGCCTCCCGGATAATCTCCTCCTGCTTGGGCCTGAAGCTCTCATAGCCCCAGTATGTCTTCAAAACCTCATGCGCGGTCATAGTTTGCTAAGTTACTGCTTTTTTTCGTATATTTGTGCATGCAGGTTCCAAAAACAAATGCCGCCCGCCTGCTGGACGCTGCGGGCATATCCTACACCCTGGTCCCCTACGAAGTGGACGAGGAGCACCTGGAAGCCTCCCATGTGGCGCAGCAGCTGGGAGAAGACCTGGACCGCGTGTTCAAGACCCTGGTGCTGCGCGGAGACCGTAACGGCCTCTTTGTCTGCGTTATCCCCGGCTCATTGGAAGTGGACCTGAAGGTGGCCGCCCGCATCAGCGGCAACAAGAGCTGCGCCATGATTCACGTGAAGGAACTCCTGCCCCTCACCGGCTACATCCGCGGCGGCTGCTCCCCCATCGGCATGAA
>CAMOKK010000154.1 GCA_946617545.1 uncultured Bacteroidales bacterium
TTGAACAGGTACATCACGGCTGCCACCAGGGCTACGCCGACAAGAACGGAAACGAAAATCCGGAAGGCTACGGAGGGGATGGCCTCCTGCAGGAGGATGGCGCTCCAGCCGAAGCCCAGGATAAAGTTCACGAGGTTGCGGAAAGTGTAGAGGTTGGCCCCGCCGTCAATGTTGGAGAGGTCGCTCCCGTCCAAGGAAGTGTCCACATCCAGGTCGAAGTCGGAGTCGGCATCGGCCCCGACGAAGGTGAGGATGCTTTGGATGATGAAAACAAGAGACGCCGTCAGGGTTACGCCCCAGAGGATTTTCATAACGAGGCTGAGACCAGCCCACCAGGTTGCAATCATAGCTTATCAGTATTTGTTTTTGCAAATATAATAAATATTTATTGAATTACAATAAAAAATTAAAAATTTTTCTTCTGCGTATTTTTTCTTATCTTTGTATGATATGCTGAAGATTCTAAAAGCGTCGGCAGGGTCCGGCAAGACATACAACCTGGCGCGGGAGTATATCCGCCTTGTCGTTGGGAGTGAACAGCCCGACGCCTATCGGCATGTGCTGGCCGTTACCTTTACCAACAAGGCCACGGACGAGATGAAGCGCCGCATCCTGAAGGAACTGTTCCGGCTCTCTACGGAGCCGCAGGAATCCCCTTATATAAAGGACCTGGTTCCCGGAACGCTGCCCAGCGTGGAGGCCTTGCAGAAAAAGGCCTCGGAGCAGCTTTCGCTCATCCTGAACGATTATTCCGCCTTTGCGGTTTCCACCATAGACCGTTTCTTCCAGCAGACCTTGCGGGCCTTTTCCCGTGAAATCGGCCAGTTTGCTTCCTATCAGGTGCAGGTGGACCGCGATTCCCTGGTCTCCGAAAGCGTGGACCGGGTGCTGGACTCCCTCTCGGACCAGGACGGCCCGCTGCTGGACTGGCTCACGCGCAGTGCCCGGGAAAACCTGCGGGACAAGGGGAAGATGAAGTTGGAGGAGGACTTGCAAGAGATGGCGAAGGGCCTTTCCCGGATACCGGAAGAGGAGCTCTCCTATGACAAAGACGCCATGGACCGGTTGCGCGTCCGCTGCGAGAAAATCATCAAGGCCTATCCTCAGAAGGTGAAAGCGGCCTCGCAGGCTGTTCTGGATGCGTTTGACAGCGTGGGCGTGAAGCCGGAAGACACATACCGGGGCTTTATGGGCGCCATCCGGAAGGGTTTGGAAAGTCCTGTGCCTCCGACGGAAGCCTTCATCCGTCGCGCTTCCGACCCCGACCAGTGGTTCACCAAGGGGAACGCGCATCTGCTGCCGGTCCTGCAACCGGCCATAGACGGGCCCCTGAAGGCGTATTTCGCCGTTTTTGACCAGCCTTGTAAAGAATACAATACCGCCCTTATCCTGAAAGGACAGCTCTACAGCCTGGGCGTGGCCCAGGAGCTGCGGGACGCTTTCACGCAGTTGCAAAAGGAGAAGAATGTCCTCTCCCTGGAAGATTCCAACACCCTTCTTCACAAGATAATCGACGGGACGGATACCCCCTTCATCTATGAGAAGATGGGCGTGCGCTATGAAGATTTCCTGTTGGACGAGTTCCAGGACACCTCTGACATCCAATGGGACAATTTCCGCCCCCTGGTGCACGGAAGCATTGATTCCGGCAACGATTCCTTGGTGGTGGGTGATGTGAAGCAGAGCATCTACCGCTGGCGGGGAAGTGACTGGCGCCTGCTCGGAAGCCGCCTGGAAGAGGAGTTCCGGAAGCCGGAAGTCACGCCCTTGGACAGCAATTACCGCACCTGCCGGGAAATCGTGAATTTCAACAACGCCTTCTTCACCCAGGCGGCCCGGCAGCTGGACGAGGTGATGGGAACCACCCTCATTCAGAAGATGTACGAGGATGTGGCCCAGAAGCCGCGTCTGAACGAAGACGCTCCCGGCAGCGTGGAGGTGGTGTTCACCGAAGACCAGCTGCAGGAGATTTTTTCCACCTTGGAGGACGTCAGGAGCAGGGGAGCGGAGTGGTCGGATGTGGCCATCCTGGTGAGGGGGAATGCCGACGGCGCCCTGGTGGCCGGGGAACTGCTTGCCCGCGGCTACCCGGTGGTCTCCGACGATTCCCTTTATGTAAAATCCTCCGTCACCGTCCGGCGTCTGGTCTCCCAGCTTTCTTTGGTGGACATCGCTCCCACGGAGGGGAAAGGGGAGGTGGCCGGTTACCTGGCCCGCTCCATGGACGTGGAGATTCCCCTGAATTACCATTCCCTGCCGGAACTGGCCGAAAGCATCCTGAGGGACCTCAAAAAGGCCGATCCGGATACCTTCGAGGCCGAGATTCCCTACATCCTTTCCTTCCTGGACTACTTGAGGGAATGGACCGAGACCGGCGGCAACCAGCTGGGAGCCTTCCTGAGAAACTGGGAAGAGGCGAGTCCCCGCATCGCGTCCCCGTCGGCCGGCCATTCCATCCGCATCATGACGGTGCACAAGGCCAAGGGCCTGGAATTCCCCTTCGTGATTATGCCCTTCGCAGAGAAGGTGACGCTGTACAAGGCTCCCACCACCTGGGCGCGTCCCAAGGTGGAAGGATCGGCCCTTGAGGAGGAAGCGAAGGGGCTTTACCGGGTGGCGCTCACCAAGAGTTCCGCTCAGACTTTCTTTGAGGAGGAGTATGTTTCGGAGCGGCAGATGCAGGCCGTGGACGCCATCAACATTTTCTATGTGGCCCTTACGCGCCCCAAATACGGCCTCAAGGTCATTGCATCCCCTCCCTCCGCTTCCGGGAAGCTGAGCAACATGGCCGATTTTCTCTACGCCTTCACGGGCTCTGCGGAGTACAAAGCGGGAGAACCCTTCGACTTTTCCACTCTTGAAAGGGAGAAAAGCGAGGCTGAGGAGCTGAATCCGGGCTTCGAATCCTATCCCTCGGACAGCGGCAGCCGCCTGCGTCTGAGTCCCGAGGCGGCCGATTATTTCGGCGATGAGGGGAGCACCGGCGTACTGGCCTCTACCCGCATCCGGGGCAATGTGCTGCACGGGATCCTTTCGGCTGTGACCGTCCCGGAAGACCTCCCCGGAGCGGTGGAGGCTGCCATCCAG
>CAMOKK010000155.1 GCA_946617545.1 uncultured Bacteroidales bacterium
CCCGGCTCTTTTTTGTTTACCGCAGATATTTCCGCTTCATCTGTTCCTGCTCCTCGGCGCTGAAGCCCAGGGCCTTTTCCAGATAGGCCTGGAGGGAGCCGTACTGCTGGTCAATGAGGTCCAGCGTGCTCTCGAAGTTCTCTACGTTTACGCCAATCATGGAGCGGATGAAGCCCAGTTCGGGCTCGCCGCCGCCTTTCTCCACAATCTTGGCCGACAAGGCCTCGATGGCCGGGGCGTAGGATTCGTTGGAGAGGGCGAAGTCTTTCACGATGGTTTCACGGCTGGCGCCCAGGGCGGCCAGCACAAAGGCCGAACCCCATCCGCAGCGGTCTTTGCCCTGGGAGCAGTGCCAGAGGGCGCCGCCGTCGGCCTTCAGCACGCCCCGGAGGAATTCCCCGTAGCGCTTCTGCGAGGTGGTGTCCGTCACGATGGCGGGATAAAGCTTTTGGGCCATCTGCTGGGCCTGCGGAAGGAAGGCATACGAGGCCAGGGCTTCCAGCAGGTTGGCCGACTGCACGGTGGTGCTGTCGGCCCGGCCGGAGGCGAAAGCGGTCACAAAAGCCTCCGGAAGGGTGGAGAGCCAGGTATTGCTGACGCCTTCCATCTGCCGGTCGGGCTTGGCATTGCGCTCTCCCTCAAAACGGAAATCGAAGACATCGCTGAGGGCGAAACGCTTTTTGAGGATGGCCACGTCGGCATCGGTGGCTTTGGAAAGTTCTCCGGAACGGACCAGTTTGCCGCTGCGGACGCTGCGTCCGTCCTGCATCACCAGGCCGCCCAGCTCGCGGGCGTTTTCAATCCCCTCAAAGGAAAGGATTCTGTCTTTTTCGTTGAAGGAAGAGGTACAGGCCTGCAGCATGAGAAAAGGAATCAAGAAGCTTACAATACGTTTCATTGTCATTATTTTATCTATTCTTCTTAAACACTCTTGCAAAGATAGGGATATTTTGAAAAAAAGTAGTACTTTTGTCCGTTTAAGTATATATCATGAAATATCCCTTTTTGCTAAGCCTTTCCCTCGCCCTGCTTGCGTGTTCGCCCCATAGCAAGACGGAGCGGGAGCTCCGTTCGGAGGAAGACCTCCACGATTTGGTGCTGACTACATCGGCCGGTACCTTTTACGACCAGAAATATTCAGGTTGTGAAGACCTTACCCTGCTTCGCGTCAACACGGAGGCCGATGCCGTCCTGGCCCTCACCCAGGGGAAGGCCGACGTTTATGTGACCGACGAGGTGACCTTTAGCGAGACGATGCTGAAGCGGCTGAACCTTTCCATGGCGTTCCGGGGAGAAGAAAGCTTTGACGTCGCATTTGCCGTGCGCAAGGGAGACGCTGCCTTGCTGGAGCAGATGAACCGCTTCCTTTCCGCCTCCAAGGCCGACGGAAGCCTGGAGGCCACCATCTCCCACTGGCTCAAGGGAACCCCCGCACCCGAATATCCCGCCCAGGCCCTGGAAGGCAGCAGCAAGCCCCTCCGCTGCCTGACGGCCACCAATTTGGAGCCCGTCTGCTTTATGTCGGAAGGCGGGGTATGGAAGGGGATGGATGCCGATGTGCTCCGTCGATTCGCCATCTGGAGCGGCCGGCCTTTCGATATGAAATACCAGGAATTCTCATCGGCCCTGGTGGCATTGAACACGGGCCAGTGCGACGTGGTGGCCGCCTGCCTGTATATTACCGAAGAACGCAAGAAATCCGTAGATTTCACGATTCCTTACTACCGCTGCCGTCCCGGCTATTTTGTCCAGAACACGGAAGCCCGGGCGGGCTTGAGCCTTGCGGAACGCCTGAAAATGAACCTGGTGACGGAAAACCGCTGGAAACTGCTGACAGACGGCCTGTTGGAAACAATCAAGATAACCCTTCTGTCCATTCTGCTGGGCACCGTCCTGGGCGTAGGGGTTTGCGCCTGCCGGCGCAGCAGCCGGAGGTGGCTCCGTTCCCTGGCCGGGCTGTACGGAGATTTCATCAACGGCATTCCCACCCTGGTGCTGCTTCTCATTCTGTTCTACGTGGTCTTTGCCGATACCGGCCTGGACGCCTCCCTGGTGGCGGTGGTCACCTTCGCCCTCTGCTTTGCCTCCGCGGCGGGTAATATCTTTGATACGGCCATTTCCTCCGTGCCCGCCGGGCAGACGGAAGCCGGCCTGAGCCTGGGCTTTACGCCCTTCAGGACGTTCATGGGCATCGTCTTCCCCCAGGCTCTCCAGAAGGGCCTGCCGCTCTATACGGGCGAATGTGTGTCCCTCCTGAAGAGTACTTCCATTGTGGGCTATATCGCCATCCAGGATGTCACCCGTGCCAGCGACCTCATCCGCAGCCGCACCTTTGACGCGCTGATTCCGCTGCTGGTGGTCACCATCCTGTATTTTGTGCTGGCCTGGCTGCTAAGACTCCTGTTGAACCTTTTCCTTTCCAAGAAGTAATATGATTAGCATCAAACATTTAACCAAGACTTTCAAGAATCCCGACGGACAAACCCTGACGGTTCTCAAAGATGTCAACTGTGAAATTCAGAAGGGAGAGGTCATCAGTATCATCGGCCCTTCCGGAACCGGCAAGAGCACCCTCCTGAGGGCCATCAACATGCTGGAACCGCCCACCTCCGGAGAAATCTGGGTGGACGGGGAAAATATCACGGTGAAGGGCTATCCGCTGCACAAGATGCGCCGGAAAATGGGCATGGTGTTCCAGAGCTTCAACCTTTTTGAGCACATGACGGTGCTTGAGAACATTACCTATGCGCCCATGCAGCTGCTGAAACTCTCCGAAGAGCAGGCCCGGCAGGAGGCCATGGAACTGCTCAAGAAAGTGGGCCTGGCCCAGAAGGCCGATGTTTATCCTTCCGCCCTTTCCGGCGGGCAGAAGCAGCGCGTGGCCATTGCCCGCTCCCTGGCCATGCACCCCGAGGTGGTGCTTTTTGACGAGCCCACATCGGCCCTGGACCCCACCATGGTGGGGGAGGTGCTCAGCGTTATCCGCTCGCTGGCCAAAGAAGGGCTTACCATGCTCATTGTCACGCATGAGATGCGTTTTGCGCGGGATGTGAGCACCCGCATCTTCTTCATGAACGAGGGTAT
>CAMOKK010000156.1 GCA_946617545.1 uncultured Bacteroidales bacterium
GGATCAAACTCTTCATTGTATATTCTTTTAAATGACTAGCTTGCCCTGACGCTTTAGTTTCTCTTAAGAAACTGACGCTCGTTATATCTGAAATTGTTGTTACAATTTCCGGTACTTGCTTGTACTTCCTTTCAGTCTTTTCAATGAACTTTTTGTGTAAAAATCCCGCTCGTTTCCGAACGGGACTGCAAAGGTACTACCTTTTTTGGAATCTGCAAACTTTTTTGAGAAATTTTTTCAAGAATTTTTAAAGAAATTTAAAATCTCTCTCATTATCAATCATTTGCGATTTTTAAGTTTTTCCATAAAATTTTGGGCCGCCTTGGAACGGGGCAGAAACTGCTTCACCGCCCGCTGGAAGGCATCGGCCTCGTTGTCTCCCACGCCCTTGAGCGGGAAGGCTTCCTCCACCTCCCCGGAACACAGGATCAGGTCCAGCATGAGCACCACGCCGGCGGCCACCTGTGTCTTCTCCTTCACGACAGCCGTTACGTTCAAATTTACATCGGCCACTCCCCCATCCTTGAGCATCTGCTCCAGGCGGGGCTTCAGGATGGCGGCGGCATCGGCGGGAATCTCTTCCCCGATATGGATATTCTGGGCATAAGCCACCCATGCCCCAAGCAGGAGCACCAGGGTCAAAAACAACTTTTTCATAAGGCTTCTATCACTTCACGGTTAATCTTATACAGTTCATCGGCCGGCATCTTGGTAACGGCGCGGTCGTAGGTCATGAGGCCGTTCACCTCTCCCTCCACGTCGGTGGTCTGGGTATAAACCGCCGCAGAAACACCCTCGGCAATGATTTTCTCAAGCTGCAGCGCATACTCCCGGTACTGGGCCAGCACCTCTTCCCCGGACTTGTACTGCACATAGCCCCAGTTGCGGTCCGGCTGCCACAGATGGCCTTCCACCGGCCAGCCGATTCCGCCGTACTCTCCCAGCACATCAATCTGCTTCCCTTCGGAGGTGAACTTCATCTTCGGGTCGGGATAATTGTGGCTGTCGAAGATGTCTCCGCATTCACGGTAGGAATTGCCGCCGGAAGCCGCATTCACCAGACGGGAAGGGTCTTTCTCCTTGGTGAATTCCACCACCTTGTAGGTGTCGAACTGGGCCCAGGCCTCGTTGAAGGGCACCCACACCACAATGCAGGGGAACACCTGCTGCTGCTCCATAATCTCTCCCCACTCCTTATAATAGGTGGCTTTGGCCGATTCCGTGAGCCTGGAATCATCCTCCGGCGAAGCCCAGCTCCACATATTCCAGCTGCCCAGCCTGTTATCGCCCACGGAAGGCATGTCCTGCCACACCAGAATGCCCAATTTATCGCACCAGTAGTACCAGCGGGCCGGTTCCACTTTGATGTGCTTGCGAATCATGTTGAAGCCGAAGGCCTTGGTTTGCTCGATGTCGTAGCGAAGGGCCTCGTCCGTGGGGGCGGTGTACAGGCCGTCGGGCCACCAGCCCTGGTCCAGCGGGCCAAATTGGAAATAAGGTTTTCCATTGAGGCCGATACGCTTATGCCCCGCCTCGTCCGTCATCTCCTTGATTTCCCTGAGAGCGGCATAGCCCTGCACCTTGTCAATCATCTTGCCGTCCCGCTCGATGCAGAACTCCAGTCCATAGAGGAAAGGACGTTCCGGAGACCAGAGCTGGGGGTCGGCCGGCATCAGGGTGACGCTTTGTCCGGGAGCGAGCCGATGCTCTTCCAGCAGCTGAGGCCCGTCCAGGAAGCGCACCACCACTTTGTCACCCTCCTTCGTGCCCTCCACCACAGGCGTCACCACAAGGGATTCACCCTCGTCCTCCGTAACAGCTTTGTAGTTCACCAGGCGGGCCTGCGTGGGCGTAGGCTCTATCCAGACCGTCTGCCAGATGCCGCTCACGGGCGTGTACCAGATGCCTTCGGGCTTGGAAACCTGCTTGCCGCGGGGCTGCTCGTTGTTGTCCGTGGCATCCAGCACCTTTACCACCAGCTGTTGCTTTCCCTTAATAATATAAGGGGTGATATTAAAGGAGAAAGCCGTGTAGCCGCCGGTATGGGAGCCCACCCGCTGGCCGTTGAGCCAAACCTCCGTGCTCCAGTCCACCGCCTGGAAGTTGAGCCAAATCTCCTGCCCCTTCCACTTTTTGGGAATGGAGAAGCGGGTGCTGTACCAGAGGGCGTCATCGGCCGTTATATGCCTGCCCACGCCCGACAGGGCCGATTCTACCGCAAACGGCACCAGAATCTTTCCCTCCGGGGCCGGCTGTTCCCCTTCCTTGGGGCCGATGGCATAGTCCCACAGGCCGTTGAGCGACTGCCAAGCCACCCGCTCCAGCTGGGGACGGGGGTATTCCGGAAGCGGGTTCTGAGGATCTACCTGAGAAGCCCAAGGAGTGAGAATGTGCTCCTGCAACGGAGCCCATTGTACATCGGCCTTTTCCGTACAAGCCGCCAGGCCCAAAACCAGCGCAAACGCCAAAAACTTTTTCATAACGGTCATATTTTTTACAAAGATAAGCTTTTTCCGCAAATACCTCCTTCGTTCCCTTGACAACTAACTCTTTATCCCTCAGTATATTAAACAACATTTCTCGTTCAAAATTTGAACGAGAAATGTATTACAAGTAACAGTGGTTCAACCACTTAGCTGTCAAGGGCAGATTACATCATGCCACCGGCGGGCATGGCGGGAGCGGCGGGCGTGGGTTCGGGGATGTCCACAATACCGCACTCGGTGGTGAGGAACATGCCGGCCACGGAAGCGGCGTTCTCCAGGGCCACACGGGACACCTTGGTAGGGTCAATCACACCGGCCTCGAACATGTTCACATACTCGTCGGTGCGGGCGTTGTAACCGAAGTCACCTTTGCCCTCGCGAATCTTGTTGATAATCACGGAAGCCTCCACGCCGGCGTTGGCGGCAATCTGACGGAGCGGCTCCTCGATGGCACGCTCGATGATGCGGATACCGGTGGTCTCGTCTT
>CAMOKK010000157.1 GCA_946617545.1 uncultured Bacteroidales bacterium
TAGAGCGTTGGCTTCCCAAGCCGAAGGTCGCGAGTTCGAGACTCGTATCTCGCTCACAATTCTTTCACAACCAGTGCATTAGGAATAATGCGCTGGCCTTTTTTATCATAGGCCCGGTTGTCGCAGGGGTGGGAGATAATCCCTTCCGGAAGCACCCAGAGGGCCGATGAGCCGCCTCCGTCCAGGTTCAGGGCGTCCGTCAGGCCCAGCGACAGGGCAAAGTCCGTAAGCTCCGCAATGGACATGCCATCGGCATTCCCCTCGGAGCGGCCGTCCACCACCACCAGCCATACATAGCCTTGGGCGTCCGTGCCCACCATGGAACGCGGATGGCGGCGGGCGTAGAAGCCCTTCCAGCCGTCAATGCCTTCTTCGTAGGTGACGGCCATCCCTTCATCCACCAGGATGGGGCCGCTGGCCATCACCTCCCAGCTGGTCTCCGGACCGGTCCAGGTGGTATCGGCCTGGATGGCGTCAATGGCCAGTTTATGCGGGTCGATGAAAATGGCGCCGTTGGAACGGAAGAGTTCCCCCTGGGTGGTGCTTCCCACCCAGAAACCGTCATCTTTCACATAGGTGACGGGCAGGAGCTCCCGCATGTCGAAATAGCTGCCGTTGATGCCGGCCACCGCCCCGTGCTTGAGGCTGAGGGCGCTGATGCTGTCGGCCTGGGGGCCTTCGGCGGCCACCACCTCCAGGCGGTAATCATCGGCCTTGAAGCGAACGAAACTCACGGACTGACGGGAATCGAAGAGCTCTGCCTGCAGCGTGCCATAGACGGCCTTGGACTTGGCGGCCTTCTGCCAGGTGAGGGGGGCTCCGGAGCCCAGGTCGAAGAGCTGTGCCTCCTGGGGAAAAGGATTGGGGGCCGATGTGCAGCAAAGCGCCAAAAGCGGGAGCGCCATGAGGATGATTTTTTTCATAAGCGAGGGTTTGTACAAAAGTAGCAATATTTTGGGAAAACAGACAGAATATTCTTAATTTTGTATGTCCATAAACTGAAGATGCCATGATTGTCAAATCCTTTGTTCTCAAACCCCGCACCATTTCCCGGATTGCGGCCCTCTGCACCCCGGATACCATAGCCGTGGTCCGTCCCGGCAAGAAGATGGAAGCCCTTTTCAGGGACGCCGTCCACAAGACGGTGGTGGACAAGCAGCAGGCTTTTGAGGAGATGACGGCCATCCGGGAGCATTTCTGCACCATGGCCACGGGAGACGCTTACCTCCAGAAGGTGGACGAGACGGTGGATTCCATTGCCACTTACCTGAGGGAAGCCATGTATGTGCAGACATCGGCCACAGCCATAGAAGACTATGTGCTGGCCAAGTGCTCCCGCCTTTGTGCGGAGGCCGTGAACGCCCAGGTGGGAGGAACCCTCCTGGACGGTACCCAGCTCATGATATGCCGGCAGGATGCCGCCGGCGCCCAGCACTTTGACTGGGTGGCTTCCGGGAAGCAGATAGAGCTCCGCTGCCGGAGGGTGCCCGGCCCCGTGGTCATTTCCGGCGGTTACGGCATGCTCACTTCCGGCTATGTGGTAAGGGTAGGGAAGGACGGCGCCCATCTGATGGCATCGCTCATCGCCTCCGTCCTGGGTGCCCAAAGCATCGAATTCCATATCGAGGCCCAGGGCGTGGCGGGCATCCCGGCCATGACCTACGACGAGGCGGCGCACTTCTGCGCATCGGCCCTCTCTCCCTTCTCTTCGTCGGCCATCTGGCCCGCCAAGAACGCCGGCATCCCCATTTTGGTCAAGAACATAGATGACGAGCAGTTCGAAGGCACGGTGATTTCTACCGGCTCCGTCCATAAGATAGAGGTGATTGCAGAGAAAGACCTTTCTTTGCTTACCGTCTACGGAACGGGCCTGCTGGGCCGCGTAGGCATGTCCGGGGCCATTTTCTCCTGTCTGGCCCAGGCCGGCGTGAACGTCCGTTTCATTGCCCAGACCTCTTCCGAATACAGTATCAGCTTTGCCGTTGCCCAGGCGCAGAATGAGCTGGCCGGCGAGGCCATCCGGGGCCTGTTCAAGAGCAATCCGCTCCTTCCGTTGGACGACGTGGTGGTTCTGAACCAGTCCGTGGGCATTGTGACGGTGTTCGGCAGCCGGATGAAGAATGTGCCCGGCACCTCGGGTTCCGTCTTCGGGAAACTGGGGGCGGCGGGCATCAATGTCATTGCATCGGCCCAGGGCGGGGAAGAGCTCTCCATCTCCCTGGTGGTGAATGCGCAGGATGTAGAAAAAGCAAAGGAGGTTCTTTCGTAGAACCTCCTTTTTTCTTACTTGATAATTCCTTCTTCCTTGAACACCTGGGTGAGGGCTTCCACCGCCCTGTCCACCTGCTCACGCGTGTGCGTGGCCATGAGCGAGAAGCGGATGAGGGTGTCCTGCGGGGCGCATGCCGGCGGAATCACGGAATTGATGAAAACGCCCTTGTCGAAGGCCCGCTTGGTGACGATGAAGGTCTTTTCCAGGTCTCTCACATACAGCGGGATGATGGGGCTCTCGGTCTCGCCAATCTCGAAGCCGGCCTCCCGGAAGCGGCGGAGGGCATAGTTGGTCACATCCCAGAGGTTGGTGATGCGCTGGGGCTCATTCTGGATAATGTGAAGGGCCTCCAGGGCCGATGCCGTGGCGGCGGGGGTGTCCGAAGCCTGGAAGATATAGGTGCGGGCGGTGTGACGGAGGTAGTTGATAATCACCTTGTCGGCCGCAATGAAACCGCCGATGGCGGCCAGGCTCTTGGAGAAGGTGCCCATGATGAGGTCAATCTCGTTAGAGAGGCCGAAGTGGTTGCACACGCCGCGGCCCTGATTGCCGAATACGCCGATACCGTGGGCCTCGTCCACCATAATCACCACGTTGTCATACTTGTGCTTGAGCTCCACAATCTCCGGCAGCTTGGCCAGGTCTCCTTCCATGG
>CAMOKK010000158.1 GCA_946617545.1 uncultured Bacteroidales bacterium
CATCTTTTATTTAGGCTGCTTTCCGATATAGGCCAGGATACCGCCGTCCACGTAGAGGATGTGGCCGTTCACGGCATCGGAAGCCTTGGAGGCCAGGAAGACGGCGGGGCCGGCCAGTTCGTCCGGTTCCAGCCAGCGGCCGGCGGGCGTCTTGGCGCAGATGAAGCTGTCGAAGGGATGACGGCTTCCGTCGGCCTGCCTTTCACGCAGCGGGGCGGTCTGGGGCGTGGCAATGTAGCCGGGGCCGATGGCGTTGCACTGGATGTTGTACCCTCCGTACTCGGAGCAGATGTTGCGCGTGAGCATCTTCAGGCCACCCTTGGCGGCGGCATAGGCGCTCACCGTCTCGCGGCCCAGTTCGCTCATCATGGAGCAGATGTTGATAATCTTGCCTTCGCGGCGCTCCATCATTTCCGGCACCACGGCGGCGGAGCAGATGTACGGGCCCACCAGGTCCACGTCTATCACGCGCTGGAAATCGGCCCGGGACATCTCGTGCATGGGGATGCGCTTGATGATACCGGCGTTGTTCACCAGAATGTCAATCTGACCCACCTCGGCATGGATTTTCTCCACCAGGGCCTTGACGGCGTTTTCGTCCGTCACGTCGCACACATAGCCGTGTACGTTGGTAATGCCCGCCTCCTTGTAGGCTTCCAGGCCTTTAAGCATGGAAGCCTCGTTGGAGGTGTTGAAAATGATATTCTTGACGCCGGCCTCCACGAATGCCTTGGCAATGGCAAAGCCAATCCCGTATGCGGCACCCGTAACCCAGGCGTTCTTTCCTTCAAGGGAGAAAATGTTCATAATTTACGGTTCTACAGGTTTGTATTTAGGAACCAGGGCTTTCATGATAATCCAACCCGTCAGATAGGCCAGTCCGCAGAAGCAGAACATGATGAAGTAACCGGCAGGCTTGCCCTCGAAGCCCAGGAAATGGAAAGCCGCACCCTGCCCTTCGGCATAGGTGAAGAGGTTACCGGCCACCTTTTGGATAATCATGGAGCCGATACCGCCCGCCATGGCACCGATACCGGTGACGGAGGCGATGGTGCTCTTGGGAAACATGTCACCCACGGTAGAGAAGATGTTGGCGCTCCAGGCCTGGTGCCCCGCACCGGCAAGGCCGATCAGGATGGCCGGCCACCAGGGGCTGTAGGCACCCAGCGGCTGGGCGGCCAGGGCCACCAGCGGGAAGAAGGCGAAGATGAGCATCGCCAGCATGCGGCCGATGTAAGGATTCATCCCCTTCTTCTCCACAAAGAGCTTGGGAAGGTAACCGCCGAAGAGCGAAATCACCGTCACAATGGCGTAGAGGGTGAAAATGAGGCCCTGGCCCAGCGGAGAGCTGGCCGGAGCGTTGAACTGGTCCTGGAAGTAGGCCGGAGCCCAGAAGAGGAAGAACCACCACACGCCGTCGGTGAGGAACTTGCCCACGATGAAGCTCCAGGTCTGCCTGTAGCGGAAGCACTGGATGAAGGGAATGGACTTCTCCTCAGCAGCGGAGGGTGCCCCCTCCTCCACCGTATCGTCCTGGTGGATGTATTCCAGTTCGGCCTCGTTCACATGCTTGCTCTTTTCCGGCTTGTCATACATGAACTGCCACAGGAACATCCAGATGAAGCCCAGGGCGCCGATGATGATGAAGGCCATCTCCCAGCCCAGGTGCTTGGCCAGCGGCGGAATCAGCAGCGGAGCGGCCAGAGCGCCCACGGAGGCGCCGGCATTGAAGATGGACGTGGCAAAGGCGCGGTCTTTCTTGGGGAAATATTCGGCCGTGGTCTTGATGGCCGCCGGGAAGTTGCCGGCCTCGCCGAGGGCCAGGATGCCCCGGCACAGCAGGAAGAGGTAAACACTTACCGTAGAGATGGTTAAAGCCACATTGGAGCCGGCTTCCACCGCCCTGAGGGCGGCCACGGAATCCACGCCGTCCACAAACCAGGTGGTGGCAATGCCGCAGCCGGCGTGCATCACGGCACCCAGGGACCAGACGCCGATGGCAATCAGGTAGCCCTTCTTGGTGCCCATCCAGTCCACGAACTTGCCCGCAAACAGGCAGGCGACGGCGTAGAAGATGGAGAACAGGGAGGTGATGGTGCCGTAGTCCGCATCGGTCCAGTGGAACTCCGGAGCAATGAACTCCTTATAGGTAAGGGACAGAACCTGGCGGTCCAGGTAGTTCACGGTAGTGGCTACAAACAGCAGGCTGCATATCCACCACCGCCAATTGGTCATTAATTTCTTCTGTGTAGACATAAGCCTTTAGATGATGGATTTGACGGCTTCCCGCATGCCCTTGGCCTGGATGAGGGCCAGGTTGGCGGCCAGGAGTTCGGTAAGGCCGGGAATGGCATTGAGGTCCTCGCCCCAGATGAATTCATCGGCCAGGACACCCTGGGCAACCTTGCGCACGTCTCCGGTGGCCCAGAGGGTTTTCAGAAGCTCCATAATCTTGGGATCGTCGTTCACCACAATCTCATCGTCTCCCCTCTTGCCGCCCTTGTAGTAGGTGCAGATGCCGGCCAGGCCCAGAACCAGGCCCTTAGGCAGTTCGCCCTTGCGCTCCAGGTAGGTCTTGAGACCGGGGAGGTCACGGGTCTTGAACTTGGGGAAGGAATTAAGCATGATGGAGGTTACGAAGTGCTTCACAAACGGGTTGCGGAAGCGTTCCATCACGTCGCCGGCAAATTTTTCAAGCTCTTCCTTGGGCAGGTTGCAGGTGGGAAGCAGCTCCTCGTACATCACCTTCTTCACGAATTTGCCCACCTCGGGGTCTTCGCAGCATTCCTTCACGGTATTGAGGCCGCTCAGGTATCCTACAGGGCTCAGTACGGTGTGCGGACCGTTCAGGAGGGTAACCTTGCGCTCGT
>CAMOKK010000159.1 GCA_946617545.1 uncultured Bacteroidales bacterium
TGGCCAGCATGGCACCCTCGATGCAGGCGGGCATGCTGTCCAGCATCTGCTCGGAGGCGGCGATGAAGGCAATCTTGGGCATCGCGATGCCGAAGCTGCGGGCCACGGCGGTCACGAAACCGGCCATCTTCACCTTCTGGCGGAAGTCCGGAGCCGGAATCACGGCCATGTCCGTAATGAAGATGAGTTTGTGGTAGTTGGGGTTCTCGATCACACCCACGTGGCTCAGCAGGCCCTTCGGAGGCAGCAGGCCCACTTCCTTGTTCAGGATGGCGCGAAGGAACTTGTCCGTGGAGCAAAGACCCTTCATCAGGACGTCTCCCTCTCCGTCATGGACCATACGGACGGCTTCGGCCACAGCCTTCAGTTCGTCCTTGATGTCCACGATGGTGAATTTGTCCACATTGATTTTGGCATCCTTGCAAACCTCCGCAATCATGTCGGCGTCACCTACCAGGGTAACCTTCACAAAGCCCAAGTCGCTGGCCAGGGAAGCGGCCTCGATGGTGTGGGAATCTACGCCCCAGGCGGCAATCATGCGTTTGCAGATGCCTTTCGCCTTCAGTTCGGCGAACAAATCGTTGAAATTGGTAATCATATCGCTTATTCTTGATTTTCCAGTACCAGATGCATGGTGTCACGGGCAATGACCAGTTCCTCGTTGGTGCAGATGAGGGCGGCCTTCACCTTGGAGTCTTCCGTGGTGATGATGGCATCCTCTCCAAAAGCCACATTGGCTTCGTAGTCCACCTTGAGGCCCAGGTAGGAGAAGTTCTCCAGCACCCTGCGGCGCAGGCGGCTGTTGTGCTCGCCGATACCGCCGGTGAACACAATGAGGTCCACTCCGTTCATGGCAGCCACATAAGAGCCGATATTCTTGATGATGTCATAGGTGAACTTCTTGAACACCAGCTTGGCCTTGGGGTCTCCTCCGTTGGCCAGCTCGTCCAGTTCGCGGGCGTCGGAAGTCTTGGTGGAAACGCCCAGGAAGCCGGATTTGCGGTTCAGGATAACGGACATCTCGTCCGGGGTCACACCCAGCTTGTTCTCCAGGTAGATGACGGCGTTGGCGTCTATATTACCCACGCGGGTGCCCATAATCATGCCCTCCAGGGGGGAGAAGCCCATGGACGTATCCACGCACTTGCCGTTCTGGATGGCGCAGATGCTGCTGCCGGCGCCCAGGTGGCAGGTAATAATCTTGGAATTGTTGATATCCAGTCCGGCCAGCTTGGCGCCCACACCGGCCACAAACTGGTGGGAGGTGCCGTGGGCACCGTAGCGGCGCACGCGGAATTTCTCATAATACTCATAGGGCAGGCCATACATGTAGGCATAGGCGGGCATGGTCTGGTGGAAGGCGGTGTCGAAGGTAACCACCTGGGGGACGCTGGGAAGGGCGTCCTGCATGGCATGGATACCCAGCAGGTGGGCCGGGTTGTGCAGCGGGGCAAAATCTGCGCAGAAGGCAATCTTGTCCAGCACGTCCTGGTTCACCAGCACGCTGCCGGAGAAGAAGTCTCCGCCCTGCACGATGCGGTGACCCACGGCCTCAATGTCTTCGAGAGAGCTCAGCACTCCGGTCTGAGGGTCTGTAAGGGCCTTCAGGATGAGTTTCATACCTTCCTTGTGATCCGGGATGGGGACATCCGTCACAATCTTATCCTTACCTGTGGGAGCATACTGGAGAATACCGGCAGGAAGGCCGATTTTCTCTGCAATACCCTTGGCAATCACGTCAAAGACATCGTCGCTTTTCATGTCCAGAAGCTGGTACTTGATGGACGAGCTTCCGCAGTTGATTACAAGAATGATCATATAGCTAAAAATTAATTTCGCAACAGGTCTGCAAAGATACGAAATTATTGCTAATTTCGCACGTATGACCGGAGCGAAAAGCATAGAAGCCCTGTCAGTGGTATTCACGGCGGGCATCCTCGCCGGAACGGCCGTTTCTGCCGGCGCCGCGGGGACGCTGGCTGCCGGGCTCTTCCCCGTCCTTGCCCTGCCTGTTCTGCTGCGGGAAAGGCTGTGCCGGATGAACGGCCGGGCCGCCGTCGGGCTCATCCTGCTCAGTTTTCTGCTGCTGGGCTTTTTCTGCGCCGTCCTCAGAGCCCTTCCCGTGATGGAGAGCCCGTCGGCCATCCGCATTTTTGCCTTGGATGCGGCCGATGCCCTCCGCGCCCGCATCGACGCCATCCCCTTCGCCTCCGACACCACCGCTCCCCTGCTGAAAGCCTTCCTCACGGCCGACCGAAGCGGCCTGCCGGCACAGACCATCGGCCTGTTCCGCGAGAGCGGGGCTTCCCACCTGCTGGCCCTTTCCGGCCTGCACATGGGCATCATCTACCTCCTTTTTGACAAACTGATGAGCCCGTGGGGGAATTCCCGGGCTGCCGGCATCATCCGCCTCGTGCTCTTCGGCATAGGGGGCGCCTTCTTCACGCTCATGACAGGGGCCGGCCCCTCCATCGTGCGGGCCTGGCTGTTCATCCTGATCAGGGAACTGCTGCGGGTGCTGCATCGGCCCGTCAAAAGCAGCCGGGTCCTTTGCCTGGCCCTTTTGGTACAGCTGGTGCTGGACCCTTCCGTGATTCGCAGCGTAGGCTTTCAGCTGTCCTACTTAGCCATGGCGGGCATCTTCATCCTCTACCCTGTCCTGGAAACGTGGTATCCCTCCGGGGGCCGATGGAACCCGCTGCGCCGCATCTGGAACGGCGCCGCCCTCGCCGTCAGCTGCCAGCTTTTCACCGCTCCCCTCTCCTGGCACTACTTCCACAGCTTTCCCCGGCACTTCCTCCTCACCAACCTCCTGGCCATCCCGCTCACCACGGGGCTGCTTTCATCGGCCGT
>CAMOKK010000160.1 GCA_946617545.1 uncultured Bacteroidales bacterium
GGCCCCCGGGAGTATTAGGCCAGCAGTTTTTGCAATTGTTTGTCCGTGGCTTCGGGATAGAGGCTGCGGATTTTTTCTTTCAGGAGGCGGAGGGATTCCTCCGGGGAATGGTTTACTTCCAGCCCGGCCTCTTCCCGGAAGGGGAAGCCCGGAAAGGCGGCAAAAGGGGTTCCGCTGCCAAACAGTTCCTCCGGGGCGCAGAAGCTGGATACCTGCCAGCCGTTGTAATGGAGGTCTTCTCCGCGGTACACGCGGGTGATGTCGCCGGTGACAAGGCGGCATTGCATCATCAGGCGGCTTGCCAGGGTATCGGCCTGCCCTTTCTTGATGTTCAGCAGGCCGCGGATGTCCTTGATGCCGATGCTGCCGTTTTCCTTCAGGAAGGCCAGAATCTTCTGCTGGGCCTCGTCGGGCCGATATTTGGCCTGCGCCTGCCGGTAGTTCCTCAGCTCCCTGTACCACTCAACGGTGGCGAAGGCGGCTTTTCCGCCCAGAAGGAATTTTCCGTAGGCGATTTCTCCACTCTGCACGCAGGGTATTTTCCAGTCCCAGGGCGTTTGGGACAGGTTTTCCTGCGTGTCAAACCAGTACTCCGGGGCGGTTATTTCCTCGATGGAATAGCCCGGGATGACGTTCTGGAAAAACGGGACCACACCCAGCTCCCGGATGGCGTCCAGCATGGTTTCCGCGCTCACGATGCGGTACATTACTTCCTCTTCTCTTGGATGATTTCGCGGGTCAGGGCAGGGTCGTTGGTGGTTATCTGGTCTACGCCCAGCTCTATCATCCGGCGGATATCATCGGCCTTGTCCACCGTCCATACGTTGACGCTCATGCCCAGGTCGTGGGCTTCCTTTACCCACTCCGGATGCTTTTTGAACTTGGAATAGTGGTAGTCTATGCCGCTTATGCCGTCGGCTTTCACTTCTGCGGGGGATTTATCCCCTTCCAGGTATTGCACGGTGTATCCGGGGCATTTTCGGGCCAGTTCCTTGCAAATATAATAACTGAAAGAGATGAATGCGATGCGCCCGGGCTCCATCAAATTGTTTTTCCGGAGCGCTTTGAGGCATTCTTCCATCAGGATGTCTTCCCGCTCCTTCCTGTATTGGGGTTTGAGCTCCAGCACCAGAACACAGCGGCTTTGGGCGCCTTGTTGGAGATATTCGTCCAGGAGGGGTATCTTTTCCCCGTTCTTGAGGGTGTACTGCCGGAGGTCTTCCAAGGGGCTGGTCTGGATTTTGGTTTCTCCGAAAATGGGGTCGTGATTGACTACAACGACGTTGTCCCCTGTGAGATGAAGGTCGAATTCACTGCCCCAGCAGCCAAAATCCTGGGCGGCTTTGAGCGACGCAATGGAGTTTTGGGCGCTTCCTTTCCACAAGCCGCGGTGTGCAACAATTTCGGTGCGCTTCTGTTCCTGGGCGTGGGCGCAGAGGGTAAGGGTGAGCGCAAGGAGGGCGTAGATTCGTTTCATTTCCGTGATTATTTGTTCAAATTTACAAAGATATTGTGAATTATCATTATTTTTGTGACATGAAGATGAAGGTCCCCAATACGTATGTTATCATTTTCCTCCTGTTGGCGCTGAGCGCCGTGGCTACCTGGCTGGTGCCCGGCGGGCAGTATGTAAAGGCCGATGACGGAACGCTTTCCTATGAAGCGGTGGAACGGGTCCCGCAGACCTGGCAGCTGTTCCCGGCCGTCTATCACGGTTTTGTAAAGCAGGCCGGCATCATCATCTTCATCCTGGTGGTGGGCGGCGCCTTCTGGCTGCTCAATGCCACGGGGGCCGTATCGGCCGGCATCGGACGCTTCATCGCCCGGGTAGGGAAGCGGGATAAATGGGTGCTGGTGGCTGTTACGCTGCTGTTTTCGCTGGGCGGCGCCGTGTTTGGCATGAGCGAGGAAACCATTCCCTTTGTGGGGATGGTGGTTCCGCTGATGCTCTCCATGGGCTACGATGCCTTCATGGGTATGCTCATTGTGTATGTGGCTTCCAATGTGGGTTTTTCCAGCGCTTTCCTCAATCCCTTTACGGTAGGTATCGCACAGGGAATGGCCGATTTGCCCCTTTTCTCCGGCCTGGGATACCGCCTGGTTTGCTGGAGTCTCCTGACGGCCCTGCTGGTGGCCTTTGTGCTCGTCTATGCGGCTAAAACACGGAATAAGGCCGATGTTTCCCTGGAGGCTGCCCCTGCTCCCGAAGCGCTTACGCCTCGTCAGAAAGCCATCCTTGCGGTGCTGGGCATAACGGTGGTGATGCTGGTTGTGGGCGTGACGCAGTGGGAGTGGTATCTGCCGGAAATTACGGGCCTTTTTCTTTTGATGGGCATTGTGTGCGGGGGCATCGCCGGTTTTTCGGCCAACCGCATTGCCGAAGAGCTTCTGGCCGGCGCCAAAGATATTTTGTCGGCCGCCCTGGTGGTGGGGTTCGCCTCCGGCATCATCGTTATCCTGCAGGACGGCAAGGTGGTGGACAGCATTCTGCACTCCATGCAGAAAGGCCTGGACGGAAGCGGCCCCACGGCTTCCCTCTCTGCCATGTACGGCATTCAGGCGGTGATTAACTTCCTCATTCCCAGTGCATCGGCCAAAGCGGCCATCACCATTCCCATCATGACTCCTTTTGCCGATATGGTGGGAGTCTCCCGCCAGGCCATGGTACTGGCTTTCCAGTTCGGAGATGGTTTTACCAATATGCTTACGCCCACCTCGGGGGTTCTGATGGCCGCCCTGGCCATGGCCCGCATCCCCTATGAAAAGTGGCTCAAATGGGTCTGGAAAGGCACTCTGGCGCTGCTTCTTATCGGCCTTGTGCTTCTTCTTGTCACCGT
>CAMOKK010000161.1 GCA_946617545.1 uncultured Bacteroidales bacterium
CTATGAAACCTGGAAGAAGGACAATATGGTCTATTACGAACTGGCCGACGGTTATCTGACGGAATTCTACGAAAAGGCGCTGCGGCCCGCCCGGAACAACATGCGGCTCATGGAGCTGTTCATGATACTGGCCCTGCTGCTTTCACTCCTTGATTTGCTTGCCATGAGTACCTTCTATGCCGATGAAAAAGCCCATGACATCGCCGTGCGCAAGGTCTTTGGCGGTACGGTGGACACGGAGGCATGGCGTTCCATCCGTGACTATATGGTGCTGGTGGGAATCGCCTGCGTCATCGGCATTCCCCTTGCCGTCTATGCAGCCCAGGAGTATCTGAAAGAGTTCATTTACAGGCTGGAAGGCTATGGATGGATATTTGTGCTGGCTGTGGTCATAACGCTCGTTTTCAGCCTCTTCTCCGTCCTCTGGCAGACGTTGAAAGCAGCTAAGACCAATCCGGCGATTGAACTGAAAAAAGAATAGATTCTGAAGCTTATCGCATGGAAGCAAAAGGGGAGATTTTTTCTTATATTTGCGTCATGAAGAAGTTTTTGCTGACATTCCTCTGGCTGCTTCCGGCGACGGCCTTTGCACAGACGCACCTGTTCACCCTGGACAGTGATTTCATGGCACGCGGAGAACTGCGCGTGGGAGGCAACGCGGCCTCAAACACCTCTGCGGAAGGAGATTTTGCCGCATTCATCCTGGGCCGTGCCCGGCTTGCGGCCCACTATCAGCTGCAGCTGAAAGACGCCGCTCCCCGCCTGGAAGTCCGCATGGCGGCCCAGTACAGCGGTACCTGGGGAGCTTCGTCATCGGCCGTAACCTTGTATGAAGGATGGCTCAAGGCCCATTGGGGGAAAGGCTTTTTTGCCCAGCTGGGCCGACAACCCCTCTCCTACGACGACCAGCGAATCTTCGGCTCGGACGACTGGTCCATGACCGGCATCTCCCACGACGGCCTCAAACTGGGCTATGACGGGGCCCGGCACAAAGTTCACCTGTTCGGGGCCTTCAACCAGAACCCCTCCAATATCAGCGGCGGAACCTATTACACGGGCGGCTTGCAGCCCTACAAGGGCCTGGCGGCGCTCTGGTACCACTGGGACCTCCCCTGGATTCCGCTGGGCCTGTCCCTTATCGTCACGGACATCATGATGCAGGGCGAATCGCAGGAAGACAACACCGTCCACCACCAGCAGATGGCGGGTGCCTACCTTCATTTCCACCCGGAAAAATGGAGCGTGGAAGCCGCCTATTACAAACAGATGGGCAAGGAGGAACACGGCATTCCCATCGACGCCTGGATGGCCGGCGGAAAAGTCAAATTCACGCCCACGGGCCGATGGGCCTTCCGCCTGGGCTATGACTACCTGAGCGGAGACACCGACTTTGCCGTTCCGCCCGGCGGCCAAGTGGGAATGCAGCACCACAGTGTCATCCGGGGATTCAGTTCCCTCTACGGTTCCAGGCACGCCTTTTACGGTGCCATGGATTTCTTTTACCTGAGCGCCTTCTACGGCGGCTTCACCCCCGGTCTCCAGAACGCCTATGCCGGCGCCACCTTCAAACCGCTGCCCGCCCTTTCCATAGACCTGGCTTATCATTTCCTGGCAACGGCCGCCAAACTCTCCAATGCAGAGAAGCCCCTGGGGCACGAGCTGGAAATATCGGCCGGATACCGTTTCAAATACGGCATAAGCCTGAGCCTGGGCTACACCTTCATGCGGGGCACCGAAACCATGGTAATTCTCAAACGCACTTCGGACAAAAGGGAATTGCACTGGGGCTGGATTATGCTCCGGGCCACGCCCCGCTTCCTGGAGTTCCGGCGGTAGATATAGTAGATATAGTAATATTGCAGAAAAATGGTTAAATTTGCAGGATTGAGTTAATTAGAGTCCATGACCCTTCTTATCATTTACCTCCTGCTCACCATGGGCATCTCGTTCCTGTGCTCCCTGCTGGAATCCGTGCTCATGTCCACGCCCATCTCCTTCATTTCCATGAAAGAGGAAGAAGGAGACCGCAATGCCACCCTGTTCATGAAGTTCAAACAGGACCCGGACCGCCCCCTCACGGCCATCCTGTCGCTGAACACCATTGCCAACACCCTGGGCGCAGCCGCCGTGGGCCATCAGGCCACCCAGCTCAGCGGAGACCATGTATTCGGCATTGTGAGCGCCGCCATGACCATCCTCATCCTGGTATTCTCGGAGATTGTTCCCAAATCCATCGGCACATCCCATTGGAAAAACCTCCTGTGGCTGTCCCATGTGATGCAGCTGCTGGTATATCTGCTCTTCCCCGTCGTCTGGGTGGTGGACAAACTGCACGACACCATCTCCCACGAAGACCCGGATACCGGCATTTCCCGCGAGGAAGTGAGCGCCATGGCCAACATAGGCGAGGAGGAAGGCGTGCTGGATGGCAGCGAGAACAAGGTAATCCAGAACATCATCAAACTGGACGACATCAAGGCCTACGACGTCATGACACCCCGCGTGGTGGCCGCCATAGCCTCGGAACAGATGACCCTGCGCAACTTCTACAAGCAGGAAGACCTCTCCCACAATTCCCGCATCCCCGTGTATTCGGATTCCCCGGAGTTCATCACCGGCTACATCCTCCGCTACGATGCCCTGGAGAACCTGGCCGAAGACAAGTTTGACATGCGCCTGAAGGATATCAAGCGCAAGATTGCCGCCTTCCATGAGGAAACCTCCGTCTCCGACATCTGGGAAAGCCTCCTCAAGACCAAGGACCAGATTGCCTGCATCATAGACGACTACGGCTGCTTTCAGGGAATCATCACTT
>CAMOKK010000162.1 GCA_946617545.1 uncultured Bacteroidales bacterium
TGGGGCATCTACGTGGAGATTGAGCCCACCAAGATTGAGGGCATGATTCCCTACCGCACCATCAAGAGCGATTTCTTCATCTTTGACGAAGAGCATTACCGCGCCGTGGGACGCCGTACGCACCGTTCCATCCGCCTGGGAGACCCGCTGCGCATCCGCGTGAAGAGCACCTCCCTGGAACAGAAACTGCTGGACTACGAACTGGTGGAAGAAGCCTGATCCGCCTTCCAGACGTACATTTTGTCGCCGCGCCGGGGATGCTCATCGCCCGGGGGCAGCGCTATGGAGCAGCGGACGCCCTGCGGGGCTACATCGGCCGCTTCCAAATCTACCCTGAGCTCTTCCACTTTCATCTCCATCATGCCGGTGGTATGGCCGATAAAGAGCACCGTGTCCCCTTTGCGGAGCGGCACGGCATCCACCTGCACCTCCACCACGCCAATCTTGGCGAACCAGTTGGTTACCGGCCCTACATACACCTTGCGGCGGGTGGCCTGGCTGCCATACACCCGGCTCCACTCGCCCATCCTGGCTCCCAAGTAATAACCGTCCCAGAAACCGCGGTTGAAGACGGTGGCCAGGCGCTCTTTCAGGGTGGCGCCCAGGGCGGTGGAGAAGGTGCCGTCCGCCACGGCATCGGCCGCCTGCCGGTAGCAGGAAGCCGTCACCTGCACATAATCAGCGCTGCGGGCCCGGCCTTCTATCTTGAACACCTTCACGCCGGCCTCTACAAATTTGTCTAAGAACTCCACCGTACAAAGGTCCTTCGGAGACATCAGGTATTTGTTGTCCACTTCAATCTCATTGCCGGTCTCCAGGTCCGTGAGCCGGTATCCCCGGCGGCAGATCTGCATACAGGCTCCCCGGTTGGCACTTTGCCCGTAGGCGTCCAGCGACAGGTAGCATTTGCCGGAAACGGCCATGCAGAAGGCCCCGTGGGCAAACATCTCTATGCGCACCAATTCCCCGGAAGGGCCCGTAATCCGCTCCGATACAATGGCCTCATGGATGGCCTTCACCTGGGAAAGGTTGAGCTCCCGGGCCAGCACCACCACGTCGGCCCACTGCGCATAGAAGCGGAGGGCCTCCACGTTGGAGATGCTCAGCTGGGTGGAAATATGTACCTCTACGCCTATCTGGCGGCAGTACAGGATGGCAGCCATGTCGGAGGCGATGATGGCGTCCACCCCCGCCGCACGCGCGGCGTCCAGGGTGCTGCGGGCCTCCTCCAGGTCTTCCCCATACAAGGTGATATTGAGGGTCATGTACCCTTTGACGCCGGCCCGGTGACAGATACGCATTACCTCCGGGAGGTCTTCCCGGGTAAAATTGCCGGCCGAATGCGAACGCATGTTCAGATGGCCGATACCGAAATAAACGGAATTGGCGCCGCCCTGGATGGCGGCCCGCAGACAGGCGAAATTGCCCGCCGGCGCCATGATTTCCAGCTCTTCCCTTTTCATCAGCTCACCCGTCCTACCAGGGCGTCGGCAAAGCGGCGGAGCATCTGGAAGCCCTCTTCTTCCATCCGGGCATCCTCCGCGCAGGAAATGGCCTGGCTGCTGAGCCGGGCAATCTCCTCGCGGGCCGCCTCGGGTACGCCCACACTCTCGTAGATGGCTTTTACGCGGGCTATCTTGGCATCCTTCTGCTCCTGCGTCTTCGCCGGAGCGGTGAGCGCTTCTTCCAGCCCCGCGGCGCCCAGCTGGTGGGCCTTCACCGTGAGCCAGCTCTTTTTCTCGTTCAGGATGTCTCCGCCGATGGGCTTGCCAAAGACCTTCTGGTCTCCGTAAGCATCCAGGTAATCATCGGCCACCTGGAAGGCCAGGCCCAGCTGGTATCCATAGTCATAAAGGCAGCGCTGGCTGCGGGCATCGGCCCCGGCGATGAGGGCGCCCATCTGCGCGGAACAGGCGATGAGCACGCCCGTCTTGAGGCCGATCATCCGGATATATTCCTCCATGGGCACGCTGCTCCGCTGCTCGAAGTCCATATCCATCTGCTGGCCGTCGCATACCTGGGCGGCCGTTTGGGAGAAGAGGTCCAGCACCTCCGGAAGCACCTCCCGGGGGGCATGGGCCATGCGCTTGAACGAATCGATGAACATCACGTCGCCCGAAAGGATGGCCGTGTCTTCACTCCACTTCTTCCAGACGGTGGGATGGCCGCGCCTGAGGGGCGAGCGGTCCATGATGTCGTCGTGGATAAGGGTGAAGGTGTGAAAAACCTCCAGGCCGGCGGCCGGCTCCAAGACCTGGGGAGTGAACGCATCGGCATAAATTCCATAAGTGGTGAGGCAGAGTTTGGGGCGGATGCGCTTGCCTCCGATGGCAATCATGTAACGAAGCGGGTCATACAGGCCTTCCGGCTTGTCCTGGAAACGGATATTCTCAAAAAGGGCGGCCGTTTCGCGGCTGATGAGGGATTCCTGAATCATGTCTGTAATTTTGCCCAAAGATAAGCATTTCTGCGCAAAATTTTGCGTATATTTGTAGAATATGCAAAACACCGTATTCCGTCCTAACTTCTTGAAAAGCCTGGCAGCCCTTTTTCTGGCTGCACCCCTCCTCTTTTCCTGCGGTTCCAAGACGCCGCTGTACAAAGACGCTTCCCGGCCTTCTTCCGAAAGGGCCGACGACCTGATTGCCCGCATGACGGTGGAAGAAAAGCTGGGGCAGCTGCTGTGCCCGCTGGGCTGGCCCATGTATGAAAAAGTGTCGGACAGCGAGGTCCGCATCTCGGATGAGTACCGTGAATTCATTCAAGAGCAGCACGGAGGCATGCTCTGGGCTACGTTCCGGGCCGA
>CAMOKK010000163.1 GCA_946617545.1 uncultured Bacteroidales bacterium
GTTTCCGATCCGGCCATGGTTAAATTAGAAAATGTGGCACTTACCACATTTGAGCCTCTTTAGCTCCTCCCGGGCCTTGAGCACCTGCTTGTGGTAGGCCTCGCAGGTTTGGAGGAAGGAATAGCCGATACTGGCGGCGTCCCGGCTGGCGTCGATGTCACTCTGCCAGTGGGCGCCCACGATAACGCGGTTCTCGCCATAAATCCAGCCTCTGTGGAAGAGTTTTTCCGCGGAGGCCGGATTGATTTCGGCCAATACCAGCGCCGCCGCCCAGCCGCGGATGGTGTGGCCGGAGGGATAGGAGCCCTCTCCGGAGAGTTCCTTGTCGTCATCCGGGAAGAGGGACGGTTCGGCATAACGCACGAAGGGCCTTATGCGCATATAATGGGCCTTGGGCTTTACGCGGATTTGCTCGATGGTGGCCACTCCGTTCACGAAGGCCTTGTAGATTTCCGGCGTTCCCTCCTTGGAGATGGCAAGGCCGAAGGGCTCGGAGAAAATGGTGGCCAGGGTATCCAGGTCCCAGATGGCGTCACGCTTGGCCTGGGCGGCCCGCTGCGGGTTCTGCCGCATCTGTTTTCCCCACATGTAGCGGAGGATGTCGCGGTCGAAGTCGCTGCCCACGGTGTCCGGCGGGGCCGGCAGGCACCGAACCAAATCCGGCATCTCATCCAGGGTGAAATACTTTTCCTGAGCCCCTGCACCGAGGCTTATGCCCAAAAGAAGGGCCATGGTCAATAGTCTTGTTTTCATACTGCGAAGATAACGTATTTTATTCTTATCTTTGTACAAATTCGCATGAAAATGAAAAAACACATTCTCCTTGCGGCCCTCCTTCTGGCCGCATTCCAGCCTCTGAAGGCCGACGAAGGCATGTGGCTGCCCGCCCTCATTTCCCAGCGCATCGGGGACATGCAGGCCAAGGGCTTCCAGCTGAGTGCCGAAGACATCTACAGCGTGAACCAGGCCTCCCTCAAGGACGCCGTGGTGCTGTTCGGCAGCGGCTGCACCGGAGAACTGGTGAGTGATGAAGGCCTCCTTTTCACCAACCACCACTGCGGCTACGGCTATATCCAGAAGCATTCCTCCGTGGAGCACGATTACCTGAAGGACGGCTTCTGGGCCCTTTCCATGGCCGATGAGCTGCCTAACCCCGGCCTCACCGTCCGCTTCCTGGAAAGGATGGAGGATGTGACGGCCCTGGTGCTCAAGGGCTACAAACCCGCCAAGATGAGTGAGGAGCAGCGCCAGGCGCTGGTAAAGAAGAATGCCGACAGGCTGCGGGAGCAGGCCGTGAAGGGCGGACAGGGGCTCAAGGCCAGCGTGGAGGCCCTCTACTACGGCAACCAGTACTTCCTCTTCGTGTTCCGCGAGTACCGTGACGTGCGCCTGGTGGGCGCCCCGCCCTCCTCGATAGGCAAGTTCGGCGGAGAGACGGACAACTGGATGTGGCCCCGCCACACCGGAGATTTCTCCATCTTCCGCATCTATGCCGGGCCGGACAACATGCCGGCCGACTACAGCGAGGCCAACGTGCCCTATCGGCCCAAAAAGTCCCTGAAAATCTCCCGCGCCGGCGTGAAGGAAGGAGACTTCACCTTTGTCTATGGCTGCCCGGGCTCCACGCAGGAATACGTACATTCGGAGGCCGTGCGCTATATCCAGGACGTTTCCGATCCGGAGAAAATTGCTCTCCGCACCACCCGTCTGGGAATCATGAAGAAGTACATGGACCAGAGCCAGGCCGTGCGCATCCAGTATTCCAGCAAGTATGCCGGCGTGGCCAATGCCTGGAAGAAGTGGCAGGGAGAGGAGAAAGGCCTTCGCAAGAACCGCATCGTTCCCGTGAAGCAGGAATATGAAGGCCGATTCGAAGATTGGGCCCGCGGCACCCGCTATGAAGGGCTCACGCAGCGCCTGGCCGCCGTGTATGCCGCCCGCAACCCCATCTACCGTGCCTACGAGTACTACAATGAGACTGTCCGTGCCATCGAGAAGCTGCAGATGGCCCGCGGCCGCGGCGGAAATCCGAAAGACTACTACGAGCCCATCGACCGGGAAACGTTTGTGGCCATGATGAGCGCCTTTGACAAGGCCTTGGAAGACAGCTACAAACCGGCGTATTTCATCGAGAAACGGGCCCTGTACGGCTCCATGGAGGCCTGGCGGGACGCTGTCTTTGCCTCTGAGGCGGAGGCAAAGGAACTGGCGGAGGCCCTGGAAGACCATTTCCGGGAGCAGCTGCTTCCCCAGGTATCGGCCTTCACCGCCTCCCTGAACCTGCTGTACCGGGATTACATGCAGGGCCAGATGGAGTTTGAAAATGAGAGGACCTTCTACCCGGACGCCAACCTAACCCTGCGGGTGGCTTATGGCCACGTGGAGGGTTATCGGCCGGCCGATGCCGTCTATTATCGGCCCGTATCCACGCTGCGGGGCATCATCGAGAAGGACAATCCGGAGATTTTCGATTATAACATTCCCCAGACCTTGAGGGATATCTATGCCCGGGGCGGCTATGAAAACCAGCCCGTGTGCTTCCTGGCTACCAACCATACCACCGGAGGCAACTCCGGCAGCCCGGTGCTCAATGCGCAGGGGAACCTGATTGGCATCAACTTCGACCGCGTGTGGGAAGGTACCATGAGCGACCTTGTCTTCGACCCCGAAATCTGCCGCAACATCTCTCTGGACGTTCGCTACATCCTATTTATAATTAAGGAGATAGGCCATGCGGACTACCTCCTTGAAGAGATGAATTTTGTGGATTA
>CAMOKK010000164.1 GCA_946617545.1 uncultured Bacteroidales bacterium
TATTGCCGCGGATTCACCTGCAGGCGGCGCTGCAGTTCCGTGAACGAGCGCAGCGGCACCTCGCGGAGCGTGGCCAGGGTATCGTCCACGATGGTGAACGACACGGCCTGCATCATGTATTCTTCCGGGCCCGGGGTGAGGAAGTTGGTGTTGGCGAAGATGGCGTCGTCCGTCTCGAAATAGCGGGACGATGACTCGATTTCCTCGGCCTGGGCACGGCTTTGGATTTCTGTGCCCATGAAGGCTTCCACGGCACGTTTTTCATCCCCGGTGGGCTGCACCAGGTCTATCCATATCGCATCCTCGAGCTTGATTGTCTGGAAGTCTTTCTCCGACTGGGAGAGAAGAATTTTTCCGTTTTCTTTGTAGAAGATACTCAGCATATCTCTTTTCTGTTTTAGCTCCGGGCCAGTCGCACCGGATGGATTAACGTATATGAACCAGCTCGCGTTACGGAAAAGCAAGCAGACAAAAGTACGGAAAAATATTGTAAAAACAAACTATTCGAGCTCTCTTTTTGCCTTCTCGAAATCTTCCAGGTATGCCTCGCAGTTCTGCATGCGGGCAAAGCAGGCCGATGCCAGGAAACGGGAGGCATCTACGTCGCTCTGCCAGTGGTAGCCGGCAATGACGCGGCTCTGCCCCCATTCATAGCCCATCTTGAGCAGGGCGTCCTGCCGCTCGGGGTTGAGGGCCGCCAGCACCAGCGCCATGCCCCAGCCGCGGACGGCGTGTCCGGAGGGGTAGGAGCCGGTGTTCCGAGCATGCTCCTCCTCTGCCGGCAGGAGCGTTCCGTCGCCGTAATACACAAAGGGACGCATGCGCATGTGCGCCTTCTTGGGGCGGGTGGCGCCCAGGCGGAAAGTCCGGATGCTCCGCCTGAGGAGCTGGAGCGTATGGGGCGTCTTTTCCCGGGAGAGTTCCCGGCCGAAGGCCCCGGAGAACAGCAGGGCCATGGTGTCCACGTCGGTGGTGGCCTCCTCAATGGCCCGGGCGGCCCTTTCCTTCGTGCGGAGATGCTTCTTGGCATAGAAGTACATGGCCGTGTCCTGGATATAGACGGGGGTGCCGGGCATGGGCGGCGGCGGCAGGAACTGCGTGGCGTCGGGCAGCTGCTCGGCCTTCAGATAGGGTTCCGCCTTCTGGGCGCCCGCTCCCCATGAAAACAGGAGGAGGGAAACAAGCAGGGCAAGGGTTTTTCTCATAATCCTTTTGTATTTCGTGCGAAGATACTAATTTTTTGGAGATTACAAGAATTATTTCTATATTTGCCCGCTTTTTGGAAAAGCTCAAGAAATAATGTTTAACTACTAATTTTTTCAACCTAATTTTTATGTCTGAAGAAATCAAGAAACTGAATGCCTCCGTGGCTCCCGAGGAGTTCGACTGGGATGCATTCGAAAACGAGGGTGTAGATTCCGCTTCCAAGGAAGAAACCCTTGCCAAGTATGAGCAAACCCTTTCCAAGGTCACCGAGAACGAGGTGGTGGAAGGTGTTGTTACCGCCATCAACAAGCGTGAGGTTGTGGTGAACATCGGCGCCAAGAGCGAAGGTGTCATCTCCGCCCCCGAGTTCCGTTACAATCCGGACCTCAAAGTGGGTGACAAGGTGGAAGTGCTGGTAGAAAACGCAGAGGACCGCAAGGGTCAGCTGGTTATCTCCCACAAGAAAGCCCGTCAGCTCAAATCTTGGGATATGGTCAACGCCGCTTATGAGAGCGGTGAAGTGGTGAAGGGTTATGTGAAGACCCGCACCAAGGGCGGTATGATCGTGGACGTGTTCGGCATCGAGGCTTTCCTCCCGGGCTCCCAGATCGACATCCGTCCCATCAAGGACTACGACGTATTCGTAGACACCACCATGGACTTCAAGATTGTGAAAATCAATCAGGAGTTCCGCAACGTGGTGGTTTCCCACAAGGCCCTTCTGGAGGCCGAGCAGGAGCAGAAGCGTGTCGAACTCATCTCCAAGCTGGAGAAAGGCCAGGTGCTGGAAGGCGAAGTCAAGAACATCACCAACTACGGTGTATTTGTGGACCTGGGCGGCGTAGACGGTCTCATCCACATCACCGACCTCAGCTGGGGCCGCATCTCCCATCCGGAAGAGGTGGTTTCCCTGAACCAGAAAATCAACGTGGTTGTCCTGGACTTCAACGAGCAGCAGAAGCGCATCGCCCTGGGTCTCAAGCAGCTCACCCCGCACCCGTGGGAGGCTCTTTCCGCAGACCTCAAGGTGGGTGACACCGTAAAGGGTAAAGTGGTTGCCGTGGCCGATTACGGCGCCTTCGTAGAGGTTGAACCCGGCGTGGAAGGCCTGGTACACGTGAGCGAAATGAGCTGGAGCCCCCGTCTGCACAGCGCTCAGGAATTCCTGAAGATGGGAGACGAGGTAGAGGCCGTCATCCTCACCCTGGACCGCGAGGCCCGCAAGATGTCCCTGGGCATCAAGCAGCTCACCGCCAATCCTTGGGAGAGCATCCGCGAGAAATATCCCGTGGGTTCCCAGCACAAGGCTACCGTTCGCAACATCACCAACTTCGGCGTGTTCGCTGAACTGGAGGACGGCGTAGAAGGTCTCATCCACATCTCCGACCTCTCCTGGAACAAGATCAAGCATCCCGCCGAGATGGTTCAGAGCGGTGACGTGATTGACGTTGTCATCCTGGACTTCGACGAGAACAGCCACAAGCTGTCCCTGGGCCACAAGCAGCTCACCCCCAACCCTTGGGACGAGCTGGAGGCCAAGTACCCTGTGG
>CAMOKK010000165.1 GCA_946617545.1 uncultured Bacteroidales bacterium
CGGGTTCCACGGCTTTGGCCACGATGAGGCCTTCGATGCCGGCTCTGGTGGCCTGAAGGGCCTGGGTGGAGGCCATTTTTACGTCTCCTTCCACCTTGGTCTTGTAGCCGGCCGCTTCCTTCTTGGCATTCTCAATGATGGCGGCCGCCTCTTCCTGTGCCTTCTTGATTAATTCATCGGCCTCTTTATGTGCCTGGGATAGAAGGGCTTCTCCCTCTTCCTTTCCTTTAGACAGACCCTGTTCGTAAAGTTTCTGGGTCAGTTCCTGGAGTTTGTCCATATTATTTGATATTCTTAGTGTTATCTGTATCTCTGCAAATATACCAAAAAAAGGCCACAAGTGAAAGAGCTTGTGACCTTTTTTGGTCAGAAGATATCCTATTGGAGAATGGAGCTGGCCACGATGGAGGCGATGGTGGAACGCAGGCGGGAGGTGGAGCCTTCGTCCTTGGGATGCACCCGGTGGGCCAGTACGATGACGGCGGTGTTGGTCTGAGGGTCCAGAATCATGGAGGTGCCGGTGTAACCGGTGTGGCCGCGCACGTCGTCCAGACAGAAGATGTCTCCGCTGGTGTAGGGCCCCGTGTAGTAGGTGTCCCAGCCCAGGGCGCGGGCCACCTCGTAGGCGTTGGTCTCCGGCACGGTGAACATCTTTTTTACCGTGAGGGGGGAGAGGATGCGCTTCCCGTTGTACTGCCCTTCGCCAAGCAGCGCGGCCGCTATCACGGCCAGGTCTTCCACGTTGGAGAAGACGCCGGCATTGCCCGAATTGCCGGCATTGGCCAGGCGGGCGGTGGGGTCATGGACCTCGGCCTTCAGGACATGGCCGTCTTCCAGCACTTCGGTGGGGGCGCAAAGTTCCCGGAGGGCATCGGCATCGGGATTGCTCTGCGGCTCTCCGTACAGCGGGAAGTAGGTGGTGTGCTTAAGGCCCAGCACGTCAAACACGTTTTTCTGGGCATAGTCGCACAGGCGCTCTCCCGTCACCTTCTGGAGAATGTTCTGCAGGGTGATGAAGTTGAGGCAGCTGTAGAGCTGCCGGGTGCCCGGGCGGAAGTTGCGCTTGGCCTGGGTGGAAATCCACATCATGAGGGAGTCCGGGCTGTTGACGCCGTATTGCTCCACATAGCCGGGGACATCGGGCAGATAGGCGGCCAGGCCGGAGGCGTGGGTCATGAGGTCCTGCACGGTGATATCCACCTTTTCGTGCGTCTCAGGGTCTTCCCAAGGGAGAAAGTCCGGGAAGTAGTATTTCACCGGGTCCACCAGGCGCACCTTGCCCGTTTCGATGAGCTGCATCATGGAAAGGGTGGTGCCCACGCACTTGGACACGGAGGCCAGGTCGAAGAGGGTTTCCAAGGTCATGGTGTCCTTTTCCGGCACCAGGGCCTTGTAGCCGAAGGCCTTCTCATACACCAGGGCGCCGTTCCGGACCACCCCCACCACCGCGCCGGGAATCTCCTCGGCCTCGATGGAAGCCTTCACCGTGCTGTCAATCAGGGCCAGCCGGACGGGATTCATGCCCTGGGAGAGGGGAGAGGCGCGGCGGATACCGCTTTCCTTGGGGCAGCAGGCGGCCGCCAGGACTGCGGCCATGGCCAGAAATGATAAGGTTTTTTTTAACATAAGGCTATGATGACAAGTTGTTTAACCCAAAAATCCCAGCAGGATGCCCGCCGCTACGGCCGATCCGATGACGCCGGCCACATTGGGGGCCATGGCGTGGGTAAGGAGGTGGTTGGAGGGGTCGCATTCCAGGCCCACCGTCTCGGACACGCGGGCGGCGTCGGGCACGGCCGACACGCCGGCGTTGCCGATAAGCGGATTAATCTTCTTGCCTTCCTTCAGGAAGAGGTTCATGAATTTCACGAAGCCCACGCCGAAGGTGGTGGCAATCACGAAAGAGGCCAGGCCCAGCCCGAAGATAAGGACGCTGCGGCCGCTCAGGAAGACATCGGCCTGGGTGGAGGCGCCCACGGTAAGGCCGATGAGGGTGGTCACGATGTCAATGAGCGGTCCTCCGGCGGTGGCCGCCAGGCGCTTGGTTACGCCGCTTTCCTTGAGCAGGTTGCCAAAGAAGAGCATGCCCAGGAGCGGCAGGCCGGAAGGCACGATGAAGGCCGTGCAGATAAAGCCCACGATGGGGAAGACAATCTTCTCCCGCTGGCTCACCGTACGGGGCTTGTTCATCCGGATAAGGCGCTCCTTCTTGGTTGTCAGAAGCAGCATGATGGGCTTTTGGATAACCGGTACCAGCGCCATGTAGGAATAGGCCGATACGGCGATGGCGCCCATCAGTTCCGGCGCCAGCTTGGAGCTGAGGAAGATGGCCGTGGGGCCGTCGGCTCCGCCGATGATGCCGATGGCACCGGCTTCGTTGGGCGCGAATCCCAGCATCAGGGCCAGCAGATAGGCTCCGAAGATGCCCAGCTGAGCCGCCGCGCCAATCAGAATCAGGCGCGGCTGCGAGATGAGTGCGCTGAAATCCGTCATGGCACCGATGCCCAGGAAAATCAGGGGCGGATACCAGCCGTTGCGTACGCCGTGGTACAGGATGTTGAGCACGGAGCCTTCCTCATACAGGCCAATCTTGAGGCCCACGCCGGTGACAGGGTCCGTAAACAGGGGAATGTTGCCGATGATGATGCCGAAGCCGATGGGCACCAGCAGCAGCGGCTCCCATTTTTTCACGATTCCCAGCGTGATAAAAATGAGGCCGATGCATATCATCGCCAGGTGCTGCCAGGTGC
>CAMOKK010000166.1 GCA_946617545.1 uncultured Bacteroidales bacterium
TTAGTGGACCGCGCGGGTTTTCTGTATCAGACTTTTACGGGGCATTTTCCCTATGAGAGCACTCCCTGCCAGGAGAAGCTCCTGAGGGAAACGGCCTCTTTCCTTACCTCCGACGACGGCGACATCCTGGTGGTGAACGGCTATGCCGGAACGGGCAAGACATCGGCCCTGTCGGCGGTGGTGAACGGCCTGGCATCGCTGCAGATTCCTTCGGTGCTGCTGGCTCCTACCGGGCGCTCGGCCAAGGTGCTCAGCGGCTATTCCGGGCGGCCGGCCTCTACCATCCACAAGCACATTTACCGGCAGAAATCCTTCGGGGCCGACGGTTTCGGGCAGTTCTCCCTGGCCCCCAACAAGGCCAAGGGCACCCTTTTCCTGGTGGACGAGGTTTCCCTGATAGGCGTTCAGCAGGCCGATGGCGGCGGCGCCTTCGGCAGCGGGAACCTCCTGCAAGACCTGGTGAGCTTTGTCCGCGCCGGGGTGGATTGCAAGTTGATTCTGGCAGGCGATGCCGCCCAGCTGCCTCCGGTGGGCCTGGAGGAGTCTCCGGCCTTGTCTCCGGAGTACATGGAGGGTTTCGGCGGGGTGCGCTTTGCCACCCTTACCACGGTGGTGCGGCAGGCGGCCCATTCGGGCATCCTGTCCAACGCCACGCAGCTTCGGATGCTGCTGGACTCGATGGACGACCCCATCGGCCTTTCAGACCTGGGGCTTTCCCTCAAGGGCTTCCCGGATATCCGGCGCCTGAGCGGGGGAGAGCTTCTGGAAACGCTGGCCGATGCCTACGACAAGTACGGCTCCGACGAGGTGGCGGTGCTCTGCCGCTCCAACAAGCGGGCGGTGCGCTACAATGCCGGCATCCGCGCCCAAGTGCTGTACCGGGAGGAAAAACTCTGCCGGGGAGACCGCCTGATGGTGGTGAAGAACAATTACCGGGACGACATCGAGGGCACGGATTACATTGCCAACGGTGACATTGTGGTGCTGGAGCGCATCCGGAACTACGAGGAGCGTTACGGGCTTCATTTTGCCGACGCCACCCTCTCGTTCCCGGACTACGGCGGGCAGGAGATTACCACCAAGGTGGTACTGGATACGCTGGACTCCGAGTCGCCGGCCCTGAACCGGGAACAGTCCCAGGCCCTGTGGGAGGGCGTATCGGCCGATTATGCCCATATCACCGTGAAGCGCAAGCGCTACGAGGCCGTGCGCTCGGACCCCTTCTACAGCGCCCTCCAGCTCAAATACGCCCACGCCATCACCTGTCACAAGGCCCAGGGCGGCCAGTGGGAGTGCGTTTTCGTGGACAATCCCTTCTGGCAGGATTTCCTGGTTCCGGACGACATCAAGTGGCTTTACACCGCCCTTACCCGCGGGGTGAAGCAGGTGTATCTGGTGAATTTCCCGGCGGCTTTATTCGGATAGCAGGTACTTCTCCCAGAAGGCCTGGTTGGCGGCCTGGAAGTGGGCGCCCTGGTAGCCGCGGTAGCCGTGCATGCCGTCGGGGTAAATCATGAGCTCGAAGGCCGCTCCCTGTTTCTGCAGCCGGTCAATCAGTTGCAGGGTATTCTGGAAGTGGACGTTGTCGTCGCCGGTACCGTGGGTGAGTTTGAGCATGACGCTGCCGTCGGCCTTTCCCTCCTTGGCGGGATAATCCTTCACACGGTCTATTACGCGCGTTCGGGCATAGCCCTCGGGATTGTCCCGGGGCGTACTCATGAAGCGCTCCGTGTAGTGGGTGTCGTAGAGCATCCAGTCGTACACGCCGCCGCCGGCAATGCCGTAGTGGAAGTACTCGGAGGCGGTAGCCACCAGCAGCGTGGTCATGGTCCCTCCAAAACTGAAGCCCTCCACACCAATCTTGTCGGCCTTTACATAGGGCAGGCTCTGCAGCCATTTGGCCCATTCTACGAAGTCTTCTATCTCAATGGTACTGAGTTGTTTATAAATGGCATCCAGGCCCTTCCGGCCGTTGTGTCCGGCGGCGCGGCAGTCTGCGATGAGCTGGATGATGCCCTTCCCTGCATACCAGCCGTAGCGGGCGGGATTAACCCAGCGGTCGAAGACCTGCGGCGTGTCCGGACCGCCGTAGATATCCACATGGACGGGATATTTCATGGACGGGTCAAAGCCTTCGGGGTAATATATGACGCCCGGCAGTTCCAGGCCGTCCGGCGTGGTGATGGAAACCAGCTGTCCGGTGGGGCCGTCATAGCTGCCTTGGGAGGCGACAGGCCAGGACCGGCCCTTCACATCGTGCAGCCGCAGTTCCCAGGGCGTCTGCAGGTTGGAGGACAGGCTGATAAAGTGTTTTCCGTCCGGGGCGAAGGAGGCGTCCTGCACATAGAGGGAAGGGTCTGTCAGGGCCGATATCACCCCCTTCGGTGAAACCTTATAGAGGCACTTGCGCACATGGGAGTCCCGCTCGGCCAGGAAATAGACCGTTCCGTCCTTCTCTGCCCGCAGGAGCTCGATGCGCCAGTTGGGGCCGCCCGTGAGGCGCCGCAGTTGCCCCTCATAGCTCAGGAAATAAATCTGCTGCCAGCCGGTCTCGAAACTGCGGACCATGTAAAGGCCTTTGTCCGTGAAGAGCATGCCCTCTATCCAGTCCAGCCAGGTGGGCACCTCCTCGTGGTAGATGGCTTTCTTGCTGCCGTCGGCCGGATTCACGGCATACAGGTCCAGGGTATTCTGGATGCGGGGCTCCCGGGCCACGTAGAACGTGCGGCTGTCGGCCCCCC
>CAMOKK010000167.1 GCA_946617545.1 uncultured Bacteroidales bacterium
CCACAACCTGCTGCTGGTATTCCTTGAACTCCGGCTGGGAGGCCTCGTAGAAAGCGACGGCCTTGGCGGCAATCACATGCTCCAGCGGACCGCCCTGGATACCCGGGAACACGCTGGAATTGAGGATGGCGCTCATCTTCTTGATTTCTCCCTTGGGCGTGGTGAGTCCCCAGGGATTGTCGAAGTCCTTGCCCATGAGGATGATGCCGCCGCGGGGACCGCGAAGCGTCTTGTGGGTGGTGGAGGTGACTATGTGGGCATATTTCACGGGGTTCTTGAGGAGCCCGGCGGCGATGAGGCCGGCCGTGTGGGCCATGTCTATCCAGAGGAGGGCGCCCACCTTGTCTGCGATGGCACGCATGCGCTCATAGTCCCATTCGCGGGAATAGGCCGATGCTCCGCCGATGATAAGTTTAGGCTTGCACTCGAGGGCTTTTCGCTCCATCTCATCGTAGTCAACCATGCCGGTTTCCGGGTTCAGGCCATAGGCCACCGGATGATACAGCAGGCCGGAAGCATTGACGGGAGAGCCGTGGGTAAGGTGACCTCCCATGGAAAGGTCCAGGCCCATGAAGGTGTCTCCGGGCTTGAGGACAGCCATGGTGACGGCCATGTTGGCCTGGGCGCCGGAATGGGGCTGCACATTGGCATACTCGGCATCAAACAGGGCGCAGAGGCGGTCTATGGCTATCTGCTCTATCTGGTCCACCACCTCGCAGCCGCCGTAATAGCGTTTGCCGGGATAGCCTTCCGCATACTTGTTGGTACAGACGGAGCCCATGGCGGCGAGCACCTGCTCCGACACATAGTTCTCGGAGGCAATGAGTTCCAGGCCGGAAGACTGACGTTCCTGCTCTTTTTTGATGAGGTCGAAAATTTGGAGGTCTTGTTTCATATCTGCTTGTGTTCTTTTCTAATCTACAAATATACGTTTTTACTTGGAAAAAAGCACTAACTTTGCGGACATGAAAGACCGAAAACTTCTCAATGTGGAACTGAACCGTCTGACGGCCGAAGAATACCGGCAGGGCCGTGCGGAAAGCGGCCTGGTACTGGTGCTGGACAACGTCCGCAGCGCCCATAATGTGGGCAGCGCCTTCCGTACCGCCGACGCCTTCGGAGTGGACAAACTGTATCTGGGAGGAATCTGCCCCGGGCCCCCTTCCCCGGAACTGCGGAAGGTGGCCCTTGGGGCGGAAGAAGTGGTTCCCTTCGAGCATGTGGAAGATGTGGTGGCCCTGGTGGGGCGCCTGAAGGCCGATGGCTACACCGTGGCCGCCGTGGAGCAGACGGTCCATTCCGTGAAGTTGGATCAGTTTCGGCGGGAGCCCGGAAAGAAGTACGCCCTCGTCTTCGGCCATGAAGTGGAGGGCGTACAGCAGTCTGTGGTGGATGCCTGCGATTTCTCTCTGGAGATTCCCCAGCAGGGCACCAAGCACTCGCTCAACGTTTCCGTCTCCGTTGGCGTGGTGCTGTGGGGGCTTATTTCAGCGTAGCGGCCAGGGCGTCGCGGAATGCGACGGCCGACTTTTCAATATCGTACTTTTCCATGGACTTGGCGTGACGCAGGCCCATCTCCCAGCGCTCCTGGGGGTGGTCCAGCCAGTAGTCTATGCGGTTGGCCAAAGCCTCCGGGTTCTGGGCCGGGAACTTGCAGCGACGGTCCAGTGCGAACTGGGACGTTCCGCTGTAGCGATTTACGGCAATGATGGGGCAGGCTCCCTGCTGCATGGCTTCCATGATGGACAGCCCCTCCACCTCGATGGGAGCGCAGTGGGGGCAAAGGTCGGCCGTGGCGGCCATCTGCCGCAGCTCGTCCCGTGTATTGAAGCTGAAGACAGGCTCGTACCCGAAAACGCCCTCCTTGTACATTTTGGCGGCCTTCTTCTTATAGCGCTTGCCCTGCGGACCGTTACCCGCAAAATGCAGACGAATCCGCCCGGCGTACTTACTGTACCGCATGGCCTCCATCAGCGTGGGCTGGTCTTTCTCATGGGACAAGCGGCCGATATACAGAATCTCGAAGGGACGCTCCGGGTCCAGGTAATTCTCCGGAGGGGTCTGCGGCCTGCGGCATTCATCCGGGATGATTCCGTTGGAAATAACGCCCAGCCTGGCTTTGAAATGATAGCGGCGAAGGCGGTCCAGCACCGTCTCGGTAGGGCACTGCACAAAGGCGCATTCGTTATAAATATGCTTTCTCCATGCCTTGAGGAGGGTACGGTTGAGCCATTTCCAATTGCGGAGCGGGCCAATCCCCAGCGAGTAAATCAGGTTCTCCGGGAACATATGGAAAGTGGCCGTCAGGGGCTTGCCATACTTTTTTGCCGCCTTGATGGCCTTCCACTGCAGCACGAAGGTTTCCTCCAAATGGACCACATCGGCCCAGCGGACGGCCTCCTCAATCACCTTTACGTCTCCGTCGGCATAGGAAAAGCCGCTGGACTCGATGATGGGCTGGAAGATGGGAAACTTGAATTCCTTCAGCGGAAAATCCGGCTGGGGGCCGTTGGGGTCGGGATTGGGACCTGCCAGGATACGTACATCCTCTCCGATGGCTCTCAGGGCCGCCACCGTCCGGCGGGCCGATGCCGAAATCCCGTTTCCCGGGATATAGTAGTTGTTGATAACGAACAGTATTTTCATAGCGGACGCAAAGGTACGAATAATTCCTGACATACCACCCTCCCCGCTTGCGCCGGGCTTT
>CAMOKK010000168.1 GCA_946617545.1 uncultured Bacteroidales bacterium
GCATGTTGTCACGGGCGGGGAACACGAAGCGCACCTTTTCGGCCTGCGGGCAGGACTCTGTGAGAAGGGCGGTGGAACTGCCCTGTACCTTGGTGGGATAACCCAGCTTCAGGGCCTTGAACACGGGGTGCAGGATGTGGCAGGCCATGTCGCCCAGGGCGCCGGTGCCGAAGTCCCACCAGCCGCGGAAGTTCCACGGGGTATAGATGGAATGGTAGGGCCGATAGGGGGCGGGGCCCAGGAACAAATCCCAGTCCAGTGTCTTGGGGACCTTCTCGGCCTTGGCCGGACGCTCCAGGCCCTGGGGCCAGATGGGACGGTCCGTGAAGGCTTCCACGCGGGTTACCTCGCCGATTTCACCGTTCCAAATCCAGTCGCAAATCTTGCGGACGCCTTCTCCGGAAGCGCCCTGGTTGCCCATCTGCGTGGCCACTTTGTACTTGGCGGCCAGTTTGGTGAGCAGGCGGGACTCGTAAACGGTACGGGTGAGGGGCTTCTCGCAGTAAACATGCTTGCCGGCCTGGATGGCGGCGGCGGCAATGATGGCGTGGGTGTGGTCTGCGGTGGCCACCATCACGGCATCGGCCTCGGGGAGGAGTTCGTCAAACATGACTCTCCAGTCCTTGTAACGCTTGGCCTTGGGATAGCGCTCGAATACGTGGGCGGCGTATTTCCAGTCCACGTCGCACAGGCCGATGATGTCCTCGGTTTCCAGCTCTTTGAGCACGCCGGCACCCCGGCCGCCAATTCCGACGCCCAGAATCTTGAGCTTTCTTCCCAGCGGGGCGGGAGCGGTCTTCTTCCCTTCTTTTGCGAAGAGTTGGCCGGGCATGACGGAGAGGCCTACGGCAGCGGCGGTTCCTGCTTTGAGGAACGACCTTCTTGACATTTCTTTACTCATATCAGTGTTTTTGTTTAGTGGTTGTGTCTTTTCTTCAAAAGGCCGTAGCCGTCTGTCATTTGGCTGCGGCGCTCCCGGATTTGCACCAGCTCTTCGTCCGTTCCCTTTACCGGCATTTCGTGCGTTCCGGCATCCCGGAGCATCTCCCAGGCCACCTCGGAGGCCTCCGCCGCGTCCTTGAATTCCGGCATGGAAGGGTCTCTGTGGCCGGAAAGGATACTTTGGGCCATCTGGCTGCACAGCACGGGCAGATTCTTCTCTCCGAAGGGCTTGTCCAGTATTTCCGTGCGGTCCGTCCCCCTCATTTCCACATGGGCCGTCTTGAAATCGTGGGTCATGTGGATAACCCCGCGGGTGCCAATCAGGTCTACATACGCGTGATGGGTCTGGTCCTTGGAAAGCTGTCCGTACACGAAGCCCTGCGTGATGTCAAACACGACACCGTTTTCAAACGTCCCGTGGCTGTTAAGCCACCAGGGGTCTTTGTAGTTCCACATCCGGATGCCCTGTGCATTCCAGGTCTTATAGGGGGCGCCGGCATACCAGCGAGCAATGTCTACATAGTGCATGCCGCAGTCATGGAAGCAGGGTCCCTCGTATTCGTGCCCTTCTCCCGGTGCCAGGCCCGGGGTCATGTGGCAGATGCGCACAATGGCCAGCTGCCCAATCTGTCCGGATTCCACGAAGGCCTTCATCTCCCGGTGGTACCAGGAATTCCTGAGATACAGGTTCACGGCCGAAAACTGGGGCACGGATGCAGCCAATGCCACCAATTCCTTCTCCTGCCCGGCAGAAATGCCTATCGGCTTTTCGGAAATCACGTTCTTTCCGGCGGCAAAACAACGCTCAATCTGCTCCTTCCGGGAATCGGCCAGGGCGCAGAGGATGACCAGCTGAATTTCAGGGTCTTCGTAAATCTGTTCCGGCTTGTCCGTTATCAGGGCTTCCGGAGCATCCTGCCGTGCCCATTCCCTCTGGGCGGGGGAGGCATCGCAAATCATCTTCAGCTCCAGGTCCGGATTATCCAGAATCACCTTCCGATAATACGCCCCCATCCTTCCGTATCCTATGATTGCTGTTTTGATGCCTGCCATTTCTGTTTTAGTGCTGTGGTATTTCTTACAAATGTAATAATAATCGCCGATAATTAAAATAACTTACCCGTGTTGAATTTACTGGCCAGCCCCTGCAGCTCGTCCGTGGTGGCCGGCCGGTTCAGGGCCTCCTTCTTCTCTTTCTGGAAGCGGGCCTTCAGATTGGCGAACTGCCGTTTGGTGTCCAGGGTGAAGTCTCCGCCCTCAATCCAGGCAAAATAGGACGGCTCCGTCTCCCATACTTCCCGGGCCGTCTTGCCCTTGTGCTTGCCGAAGCTCACGACAGGCTCCCCGTTCTCTCCCATGAGCAGCCTGCCGGCATAATCTACCGTGCGGGGCCTTCCGGCCACGGTGGAAAGGAAGCCGACGTCGTTCTTGAGCTTGTCCGGGTACATGTCCAACTGGCCTTTGAGCACCTCGTAGGTGGCCACGGTGTCGGCCTCGGCGGTATGGGCGTTCTCGAAATCCTCTCCGCCGCAGTAGAAGCGGTAGGCGGCCTTGAGGTTGCGCGGCTCCATGTAGTGGTAGATGTTCTGCACGTCCACCATCAGTTTGGCATGGAGGTCTATGTCGATGTCTTTGTGCATGTACAGGCGCACGCGCTCGATTTCCTCGGCCAGCATGGGGAGGTCGAACTTGGCGGAGTTGAAGCCCGCCAGGTCGGCGTCGGAGAGCCACTGAACCACCTCGTCCACGCTGTCGCAGAAAC
>CAMOKK010000169.1 GCA_946617545.1 uncultured Bacteroidales bacterium
TGAAGAAACTCCTGCAGCATAATTAAGTCTGTAAACTTACAGAACCAGTACCAATGAAAATCAAAAGCATAATAACGCTCACCACGGCACTGCTGGTATGTGCAGCCACCGTTCAGGCCCAGGAACAGAAGGGACGCATTGCTCCCGTCCGTGTCGGGGTGGCCCTGACGGCCGGCGCCAACAGCAGCCTGAATGTGAGCGCCCAACCGGGTATGCTTACTTCCTACGGAACCCAGGCCATGTCCGCCACTTGGGCGGACAAGGCCCTCGGTTTCGGGGTGGAAGGAAGCTTGATCTTCTGCGACCGCTGGAAACTGGATCTGGGTGGCTCCCTGAGTTTTTACAACAATCCCATGTACGCGCCTGTACCTGGGACCATGGGAGACGCCTACGAAATGGGCGAGATTCCGTCCTACAACGCCGTGGACATGAAGCATAACTTGAACTGGACAGCATCGCTTGCCTTCAGTTATTACTTCCGCATCCCGGCCGTCCCGGCCCTGCGTCCCTACGTCGGTGTCCGGGCCCAGGGCGCCTATGCCTCCGACAATGTGCGTGCATTCAGCTACGAGGCCATGGGCGTGAGCGTGGGCGAGACCTACACCTTGAGCGCCGGTGTGCTCACCGGAGTGGACTACTACTTCTCCCAGCACTTCTTTGTGGGGATGAGCGTAGAGCCCTTCCGCTACAGCTACGGTGTGCTGAAGTATCGGCCCCAGGAAGGGTTGTCCAACCTGGGCTCCGACACTCATTTCCTGAGTGCCCTTGCCGCACCTCAGCTCAAGATCGGATTCCTGTTCTAAGAATCAGTTTCCATACTCTATAGAAGGGGGGGATTCCCAAATGGGGCCCCCCTTTTTTAAATCAAACGAAAGAATTGTATATATCATGAAACGCATCCTTATAGCACTGGCGCTGCTGCTACCGCTGAGCGCCCTTGCTCAATCCCAGGAGGCCACCCTCCAGCGGGAGGGAGAACGGATGGTGGTGTCGGCCAATATCCAGCTCACTCCGGCCATGCTGAAAGGCGTGAAGGCCTTTGTCCTGGTGCCGCAGGTGGCGGACAGCTCGCACAGCGTGGCGCTGCGTCCCATCGGCCTGTATTCCAAGGACAAGTTCTACTCCTACCTGGAGTCCTATGGCTTTTCCGGCGCTTCCGAAGACAAGGTGTTCCGTAAGGAGCAGCTGCCCACAACCGTGCATTACAGTGCTTCCATCCCTTACGAGGTTTGGATGGACGGCGCGCAGCTCCAGCTGGTGCACCAGTATGAAGGCTGCTGCGGAGACAGCGGCGTGGAGGCGGTGGATTCTCTCACGCGCTATGATGAGGCTCCCATTGCCTTTGCCCCGGCCTTCCGCGAGGTGGGCAAGAGCATGAAGAAAGAGGTGGTTACCGGTAAAGCTTTCATTGAGTTCCCCGTCAATAAGACCCAGCTCAATGACAAGTTCCGTGGCAACGCCGCAGAACTGAACAAAATCAAGGAAAGCCTGGAAGGTGTCCGCAGCAACAAGGAAATCGAAGACTGCATTGTGCGCATCACGGGCCATGCTTCCCCGGAGGGTAAGTATTCCGTGAACGAGCGCCTGGCCGATGACCGCACCCAAGCCGTGCGCGACTATGTGCTTTCTCAGTTCAATTTCCCGGACAACACGGTTGTGGCCACTTCCGATGCAGAAAACTGGCCAGGGCTTCGCAGCTATGTGGAAGACTCCAAGCTGAAGAACAAGCAGGCCATCCTGGACATCATTGACAGCGACCTGGCTCCCGATGCCAAAGAGCAGCGCATCCGCCGCGAGCATTCCGCTCAGTGGAGCACGCTCCGCAGCAAGTGCCTTCCCAAGCTCCGTTATACGGAGTACTTCATTGAATACACGGTGATTGACTACGAGGCCGCCCAGACCAAGGTGGATTTGGCCAACGAGGCCATGAAGGAAGGAGACATCCAGAAAGCCTCCGAGATTCTTTCCACGGCCGGCAACGACCCCGAAGCCGCCTATGCCCGCGGGACCTTGGCCGCCATGAAGGAAGACTTCGCCACGGCCGCCGCAGAGTTCAAAAAAGCCATGGACGGCGGCATTTCTGAGGCCAAGGCCCTCTGGGAAGAGGTGAGCCGTCACCGCTTCATCAACAAGGAAAAGGTGGTTCCTACAGAACCTACTGAATAGTTAAAGTATTATAATTGTGAAAATGGCCGCCCAACCGGACGGCCATTTTTTTTGAGGATTCAGCCTTATTTGGCAGGAGCCAGGGCTTTCCACACCAGGGCGCTGAGGCCGCCGCCCACCAGCGGGGCGCAGATGAAGACCCACAAGTCGGCGAGAGCCTGTCCGCCGGCAAACAAGGCCGGGCCGATGGAACGGGCAGGGTTCACGGACGTGCCGGTGAGGTTGATGCACACCAGGTGGATGAGGATGAGGCTGAGGCCGATGGCCAGTCCGGCAAAGTTACCGGCACCCACTTTGGAATCCGTGGTGCCCAGCACAACCAGGACAAAGAGGAAGGTGGCAATCACCTCTACCAGGAAGGCACCCCATACGCCGCCGGCGTTGGCTACGCCGTTGGAACCCAGGGCTCCGGTGAGATCCTCTGCCGTTACCACGCCGGCAACGAGGGCCAGCACGGCGCCGGCCAGGATACCGCCGATGATTTGGCCCACCCAGTAGCCGCAGGCGTCTTTCCAGCTCAT
>CAMOKK010000170.1 GCA_946617545.1 uncultured Bacteroidales bacterium
GTGTCCTACTGCATGGGGCATAACAAAATCAGTTTCCACAAATATACGAAATATTCGGCATTATTCCTTTACCGTAGCCTTCACATTGGCGGGTTCCGCCTTCCAGTCCTGGTCCTGCTGATACAGGGGGCTGAACTTGCCGAAGGGGATGTCGCTGAAGATGAAGTTGTTGGCCTTGCGGGCGGCCTCAATGTGGTCTGTAAGGGCGGTATTGACGGCCGTGAGGGCCACATCCAGTGCCAGGCCCAGCAGACCGCCGCCACCGCTGTTTATGCGCGTATCCAGGAACAGGTCGCAGCTGCGGTCGAACAGGACCTCGTTTGTGCGCGTGGAACGCATCACATAGCGGATTTTGGCGCTGATGCCCACGCCCTGCTTGGCCCATTTGTCAATGACCGAGAAGATGACGGCATCGGCCCCGAAGACAGCGCCGAACTGCCCCACGGGTGCCTCGAAGAAAAGCTCTGCGTCATAGGCGCTTTCCGCCTTGAGGATATCCATGGTGAGGATGGGAGAAAGGACGTAATAGCCGGCCTCCACCAGCGGACGGCTGATGGACGTGTACAGCAGGTCCTTGGCCTCCACGTTGGCCGTGTTGTTGATGGGCGGCATCACCAGAAGGGTGACGGGAGCCTCGTTGTACAGCGGGGCATACACCTCCCCGCGGGTGAGCTTGCTGGCCGATCCGCAGGAAACAAGCAGCGCCGCGGCTGCCACAAGAATCAGAAACTTTTTCATTTGCCTGCGAATTTTTTGAGGAGGGGTTCTATAAACTTACGGGATTCCGGATACAGCTCCAACTCCTTCTGGAGGAGCTTGAGGCCGTATTCCGGGAAATAGGCGGCATAGTCCGAACGCTCATAAATGGCGCGTTCACGCTTGGAGGCGCTTTCTGCAAAGGCGGCGGCGGTCTCCGGCTTCAGGAGAAGGTACCCGTACTCTGCGCAGATGCCCGGAGGCACCACGCCACGTTCACCACCGGGGTTTTGCAGCATGTCTTCATAGACGTAGAGCATGGCGCACAGGCTTTCCGGACTTTGGGATTTGCCATAGGCCTCATAAAAGCGGTCCTCGTACCGGGTTACGCCGTCGGAGGCCTTGCCGCCCCAGTAATAGAGCACATTTGCGGAAGGCCCGCAGGAGCACATCAGAAGCGCTGCAGCGGCTATCGTCAGGAATTTTCTCATAGCTCCAACCCTATCATTTTGTGTTCCTGGGCCGATATGAACACCTTCTGGGAGGTGAGTTCCTTGCCGGTTTTGTCCTTGACCACCACCGTGTGCGTGCCGGGTTCCAGGGTAATCACGTTGTTGGCAATGTCCTTGAGGCTTTTGTTGCCGGACCAGCCCTTCACCTTGAGGGTTTCCGTCTTGTACTCCTTGCCGTCCACCGTTACCAGGATGTCCTGGGATTTGGCGGCCGAGAAGGACAGATAGGCTTTGTCCGCCTTGCCGGAATTCACGGAGACGTTGCCTACGCCGCAGGAGGCAAGAGTAAGCAGGGCGGCTGCCAGTGCAAAAATGACTTTTTTCATGCTATTTGTCGGAAATGTAGTACTTGTCCAGATGGTCCTCGTCAATGTCCTGTCCTTCATAGGAGCAGTAGGAAAGTTCGGTCTCCGGGGTGTCCCCGAAGCTGGTGAGCACGGTGACCTTGCCCAGGGGCTTGCCGGGGAGCTCCACCATCATGCCGGTCTGGGGGTTCTTGACGCTCTTGCCTTTGGCGTATACAATGAAGCTGTCGCCGGGCTGGAGGCCCTGGGAGGCGCCGCCGGAAATGATGTAGGAACCATCGTCATAGGTAAGGATGTAGGAGCGCCAGGGCTTGTCCATGCACTTGTTGATGATGTTTTCCACCAGCTGGCTGATGGCGGCGGAGATGGCTTTGTCGCTGAGCGTGGCGTCATAGCCGGCGGTACCGCCAATGCCGAGGGTTTGTTTGGAGGTGGTTTCCGCGTAGCCTTTGGCTTCATCGGAATAGATGATGAGCCCGGTGGCGGCCTCTACCAGACGCAGGCTCACGCCGGCTTCCACTGTCTGGGTTTTGGTGCTGGTGAACACGCCCTCCTGGCCCTGGGCCTTGCGGCCGAACTCCGTGATGGAGCCCAGGATGAGGTAGTCTGCACCAATTTTTGCCATGCCTTCCGGACCGGCCTCTTTCATGAGTACGTCCAGATCTTCCCGCTCCAGGAGGATGAACTTGCCGCTGAGGGCCAGCTTGGAGGACAGGATGTCCAGCGCCTGCTTGCGCATGGGGTCGTTGTCCTTGTCGTAGAAAATGCCCTTGGCATATTGGGTTTCATTGGAAAAACGGCCAATGGCCACTTTCCTCTTGATGGTCTTGTCCTGCCCCATGAGGCTCTGCGGAGCCAGGGAAAGCAGCGCGGCCAGCATAGCGGCCCAAAGCATGCATTTTTTCATCGTTCAAACATTTTCACAAATATAACACTTTTTCCCCAATCCTTATCCCCTCCCCCCGTTAAAGCACACCCACCCCTCTCTGATTACCCTCTGGGGCATCCTGCTGTGCTTTAACGCTTAGCAGGTCCCGCTGCTGCCACGTTTTGGCCCCTTAATGCGCCACTGGCGGACCTTTCGGCCCGCCAGCGCTACGCTTTCGCCCGTTTTCGTGCCCGTGGCGGTCCTCCCGCCTTCGAAGGTCCACC
>CAMOKK010000171.1 GCA_946617545.1 uncultured Bacteroidales bacterium
AGGTCCTTGGCGCTGTCTGCGGAGGGGGAACTCTTCACGCTGGAGACGGGGCGCATCACAATGGCCATGTCCTGGCGCTCGGCCTCGGTTTTCTGCCACTGGGCGAAGTCCCAGCCCAGGAAGGCGAGGATAAACGTGACGATGGCGGCAAAAAAGCCCAGCCTGCGCTGCCCAGAAGTGCGTCCCAGCAGGAACAGCAGCACCAGGCCCACGGTGAGGGCGAAGAACACCACGCACAGCACGGCCCAGGTGTCCGAGGGCAGGAGGTAACAGAGCGCGCGGCCCCACTGCTCGAAGAAAATCTCCGGCACTTCGTCAATCTTGTCCTGCGTCTGTGCTTTGGCAAAATCCAGATTATAACGCACATCGGCATCGGAAGGGTCCAGCCGCAGGGCGCGTTCGTACCAAAGGATGGCCGGGGCTATCTCTCCCGTCTTGAAGTAGGCGTTGCCCAGATTGTAATACAGTTCGCGGGACATCAGGCCCGTGGCGCGAACGTCTTCCCAGTCCTGCAGGGCCTGGTCATAGTTGCCGTTGGTATAGGCCTGGACACCGGCGTTCCACAGGGAGTCCGGATAGGAGGTTTGCGCCTGCGCGGCAAAAGGCAGGCTAATCAGTAACAGAAGGGCCAGTACAGTGCCCTTTACAGGCGTTTTCTTCATGGATGCGTCAATAGCGGTAATGAGTTTCACGGCCTGGTCATAATGGGCGTTCATGGCGTCGTGTCCGGCGGCGGGGGAGTAGCGGGCTTCCTCGCAGGCGGCGAGCAGGCCCACAAATTCCGTGGCCGTGGCTTCCGGCACGCTGCCGGCGAGGAGCGCGGCGCGGATGTTCTCCTGCGTCTGCTCGGCCATGTCCATGGCCAGTTTGTCGCCGATAAAGCCCACCAGCGAACGGTGCAGTTCCTCATAGAAGGCTGTGTACAGGTCTTTCTGCAGGAATTCACGGGCGGTGGAAAGGCGCTTGAGCGCCATGCGGGTGGCCTTGCGGTTGCGCGTTCCGGCCACATCGGCCCGGCGGGCGGCCGCTTTGCGGAAGCCTAACCAGCAGCCCAATCCGGCGAGGAGCAGGGCCAGGAGGCTCAGCCACCAGCCGGTGGAATAGACCACAAATCCCTTGGGTGCAGACAGCCTGGTCTTGGTGCGGATAAAGCGAATGTCCTCGCCCAGGTTCTTGACGCCCTTGCGGTCCACTACCAGCGTGTTGCCCTGGGTGGCAGCCGGGGCGCCGGCATTGGCCGAACGGGCTACCTTCAGCGGCAAGGCCGGGGTGGAGACGGTCTCGTAGCGGCGCTGCTTCACGTCATAGTAACTATAGTGGAGCGGACCCACGGTGAAGTCTCCGTGGCTGCGCGGAATAAACGGATACTCAAAGGTTTTACTGCCCGTTGTGCCGCTCTTGTCGGTGTTCACGGTAGTTTTCACGTCATACACCTCGAAGTCCGGCGGGAAGTTCACCTTGGGGGCTTCCAGAAGGGCGATGTTGCCCTTACCGGAAATGGTGACAAGGAGCGACGCGGCGTCGTGCGTTTTCAGGGAATCCTTGCTCAGGCTGGCCTTGACCGAGAAATCGCCCACACCGCCGCCAAAGGAGGCCGGAGCCCCGGCGGGAAGCGCCTGCACATGCAGGGTAGCGGCTTTGGTGGATACCCGCTGGCGGGTGGTCACATAGTCGTTGCCAAAGAAATCGTCAAAAATGGAACCGGTGCTGGCACGCGGGCGCTGTACGTTTACCAGGCACACAATTTCCGCCTGGTCGATGGGCTGGTCGCCGGCCTTCTGCGGGATGAGTACCCAGCGGCGCAGCACGGCGGCGTTGTACATGACGCCGTCCACCTGCTCCCGCTGGAACTCAATGTTGGACGGCGTTTCCACCTCCTGGCTCCAGAAGCCCTTGAAGGCGGGGAACTTGGCATTCTCGAAGCCCACCAGGTTGGCCCGATGGTAGATTTTCAGGGTGGCGGTGACGGGTTCGCCCACCACCACGGAACTGCGGCTCAGGGAAAGGCGCATGAAGATGTCGCTCTCTCCTCGGGCGGTCTGGGCCTGCTGCTGCGAGCCTTGGGCTTGCCCTTGCGCGGGCTGTGCCTGCTGCGTGGAGGAGCCTGCTCCGCTGGCTACCACCTGGATGGAAACGGGATTGGACTGCACCTGCGTGCCTTTTACCTTGGCAATGGCCGGCCGGATGGTGAGGGTGCCGGTTTTGCGTGCCTGCAGGATATAGGTATAGGAGGTCTGGGACGAACGGGTGGTTTTGCCGTTAATCATCTGGATGCTGGTGGAAGAGCCTTTCTGCGGGCCCCACACCACGGTGAAATCGTCACCGGCTTCCCACTGGAAATCCGAGGGGGCGTGCTCTCCTTCTACCACGAACACCACGTTGAAGCGTTCGTCCTGCTCCACAATGTTGTGTACTTCTACCCGCATGCTGGGCTGCGCCCATGCGGTGAGCACGACAAAAAGGGCGGTTGCTATTGCAAAGATTCGTTTCATACTCTACCAATTCTTTTCCTTCTGGCGGGACTTCAGGGCCTGGGCCTTTTTCTCATCGACCTTTTCCTGGGTCTGTTTTTCCTTGTCCTGGATGGCCTGGAGCAGCTGCTGGGCCTGCTGAGGGCTCAGTTGTTGCTGCTGGTCCTGCTGGCTCTGCTGTTGCTGCTG
>CAMOKK010000172.1 GCA_946617545.1 uncultured Bacteroidales bacterium
TCGACCATATCTTCAACTGGAACGGCAGCACAGACCTCATCATTGCCATCATCAAGCTGCTGGAAGATAGCATGAACGCCCCGCAGGACATCCTCCAGGGCGGCGTGCAGTGCATTTTGCTGGTAGAAGATTCGGTCCGATATTACTCCACCTACCTGCCGCTGCTGTACAAGCTGGTGCTCCAGCAAAACGTGGATTCCGTGCGCGACGCCCTCAACGAGGACCAGCAGATTTTCCGTAAACGCGCCCGTCCCAAAATCCTGATGGCTACCAACTACGACGATGCCGTGGCCCTGTACAACCAGTACAAGGAGAACCTCCTGGGCGTGATTTCCGACATCGGCTTTGTGCTGCACCGGCACGACAAACCGGCGCTGGAAAAGCTGGATGCGGGTGTGGACTTTTGCAAGATGATTCGCCGGGAACTCCCCAAGATGCCCATCCTCATGCAAAGCTCGCAGGAAAGCATGCGCTCGGTGGCGGAAGGCCTCCGGGCCGGTTTCCTGATGAAACGCTCCAAGACGCTCACCCATGAGCTGTCGGAGTACATTGGCCGGGAGTTTGGCTTTGGCGATTTTGTCGCCACGGACGCCAAGGGGCACCAGACCGCCCGTGCGCAGGATCTGCAAGGGGCGGAGGAACTCATCGCCCGCCTGCCGGAGAGCCAGCTGGAGAAACTCCGGAGCAAGAATTACGTGTCCCGCTGGCTGCTGGCCCGGGGTATCTTCGAGGAAGGGAACGCCCTTAAGAATACCACCTTTGAGAACACGGAGGCGTTCCGGGAAAGCGCCGTCATGCGCATCCACGAGTACCGGGTAAAACAGAGTCTGGGCGTGGTGGCCCGCTTCGACCCGGCTACCTATAACGACACCATCTGGTTCTCCCGCCTGGGAGAGGGGTCCATTGGCGGCAAAGCCCGCGGCCTGGCCTTCCTGAACCACATCCTGTACAAGTACAACCTCTACAGCGAATGGGACGGGGTGCGGCTCACGGTGCCGCGGACGCTGGTGATTGCCACGGAATACTTCGACCGCTTTATCCTGGAAAACGGCCTGCAATATGTGATCAATGCCGATATTTCGGACGCGGAGCTCCTCTCGGAGTTCGTATCGTCCAACCTGCCGGCAGAACTGACGGATGCCCTGCGGGCGTTTATCCGCGTGGTGCGAAAGCCGCTCGCCGTGCGGTCATCGTCCAAACTGGAAGATTCTTATTACCAGCCTTTTGCGGGCGTTTACTCCACCTACATGATTCCGTCGGTGGAAAACGAAGACCAGCAGCTGCGCCTGCTGGCCAAAGCCATCAAGAGCGTCTATGCCAGCGTGTATTTTGCGGCGTCGCGTGGCTATATCACCGCCACGGCCAACGTCATCTCGGAAGAAAAGATGGCCATCATCCTGCAGGAGGTATGCGGCAGCGAGGAGCAAGGCTTCTTCTTCCCCACCCTGTCCGGCGTGGCGCGGAGCGTGAATTTCTATCCCATCGGCTACGAAAAAGCGGAGGAAGGCATTGTAAAGCTGGCCTACGGTCTGGGAAAAGCCGTGGTCGATGGCGACCAGGTGCTCCGCTTCTCCCCGGCCTACCCCAAGCATGTGCTGCAGACATCGACCCCGGAACTTTGCATGCGGGAAACCCAGCAGGAGATGTACGCCCTGAACCTGCAGCCGGAAAAATTCAAAACCTCCGTGGACGATGCCGTGAACCTGGAACGCATCCGGGTGAGCGACTGCGACCGTTTTGCCTCGTTCCAGAAAGTGTGCTCCACCTACGACTACGAAAACCAGCGCATGGTGGATTCGCCCTTCGCCAAGGGTCCCAAGGCCATCACCTTCGCCCATGTGCTGCGCTACGGGACGTTCCCGCTGGCCCCCATCGTGCAGCGGCTCCTGGACATTTGCAGCACCGAAATGCAGGGCAGCGTAGAGCTGGAATTTGCAGCAGACCTTTCAACGGGCACATTCAACGCCTTGCAAATCAGGCCCATATCGTCCGACAGTCTGCAAGCGGATGTGGACTGGCGCAACATTGACTGTTCCGGTGCACTCATCACCTCGGAGAGCGCCCTGGGCACCGGCTGGCTGGAAGGCCTGCAGGACGTGGTGTACCTGAAGGCATCGGCCTTTGACAAAATGAAAACCGTGGAGATGGCCGACGAGCTGCGTACGCTCAATGCCCAGTTCCGCGCGGCCGGCAAACAATACGTCCTTATTGGTTTTGGCCGATGGGGCTCCAGCATCCCCACCCTGGGTGTTCCGGTAGCCTGGAGCGACATCTCCGAGGCCCGCGTGCTGGTGGAATGCGCCCTGCCGGACTTCCGCGTGGACCCTTCCCAGGGCACGCACTTCTTCCAGAACCTTACCTCCTTCAACGCCGGCTACGTAAACGTAGACCCGTATTCCCGCCGGGGAGACGCCATGGACCTTTCCGCCCTGGACGCCCTTCCCGCCGTGTATGAGACGCCCTGGCTCCGGCATGTGCGCCTGGACGCGCCCTTGACGGTCTGCGTAGACGGCCGCGAAGGCCGCGCGGTGATAAAACTCTAGCTGGTCGGCAACTATCTGATAATCAATACTATCCTTATAATCCTCGGCTCCTTTTGCGCCGAGGATTATAAGCAATATGGTGAGAATCAATGACTTAGCGACCAGCGGCAAC
>CAMOKK010000173.1 GCA_946617545.1 uncultured Bacteroidales bacterium
GCCCAGACGGGCATCGCCGGCTCTACGGAGGTGGGCAAATACTGCATCTTCGCCGGGCAGGTGGGCATTGCCGGCCATCTCAAGATTGCCGACCATACCGTTGTCCTGGCCCAGGGCGGAGTGAGCGGAAACGTCCGCAAAGAGAAACAGATTATCATGGGTTCTCCCGCCTTCGACTCCAAACAATACCTGAAAGCCTACGCCCTGTTTAAACGCGCAGCCCAAGAATGACAAAGAATCAGCATACCCTCAAAAAGGCCTGCTATTTCCAAGGAAAAGGCCTCCACACCGGCACCTATTCGCACATGAAGGTGATGCCGGCCCCGGCCGATACGGGCATCGTATTCCGCCGCACGGATCTTCGCAGCAAACCCGTCATCGAGGCCATTGCGGAGAATGTCTCCAATACCGCCCGCAGCACCACCATCTCCCACAACGAGGCCGTTGTAGTTACCATCGAACACCTGATGAGTGCCTTCACGGGCTTGGGAATAGACAATGCCATCGTTGAACTGGACAATATCGAGGTGCCCATCCTGGACGGCAGCGCCCGTTTCTATATCGAAGCCATCGAGAGGGACGGCATCCAGGACCAGGGTGTTCCCAGAAAATACATCAACATCCCTGAATCGCTGGAAATCCGCGACGACAAAACGGGTTCCTGGGTCCGGATAGAACCGGCAGCCGCCCCGTCGGCCGATATCACCGTGGATTTCAATTCCAAGATTCTGGGCATCCAGAGCGCCCATTGGGACCAGAGCACTGACTATGCCAACGAGATTGGCATCTGCCGCACCTTCGTGTTCTTCCATGAAATCGAGTATCTGTTCCGCAACAACCTTATCAAGGGAGGAGATGTGGACAACGCCATCGTGATTGTGGAACATCCCGTAACCGAGGAGCAGTTGAGCTCCATCACCTACCTGTTCAACCTGCCGGAGCTCCGCATTACGGACGAAGGGTACCTGAACAACCTCCAGCTGCACTTCCCCGATGAATGCGGCCGGCACAAACTGCTGGACCTGCTGGGAGACCTCCGGCTGGCCGGCGGATATCTCAACGCCCGCATCACGGCCTACAAGCCGGGACACTCCATCAATACAAAAGCTGCCAAGGCTCTCAGGGCCTTGCTCAAATAACCTGCTGTAACTATGAATCAGATTCATCCCCTTGCCTGCGTACATCCCGGAGCCAAACTGGGAGAAAATGTCGTTGTGGGCCCTTTCGCCTATATTGACGACCATGTAGAAATTGGAGACGCCTGCCACATCATGAACGGAGCCACCGTCCTGAACCACGTAAAAATGGGAAAGAACTGCACCGTATTCCCGGGCGCCGTAGTGGGCGCCATCCCGCAGGACCTCAAATTCGAGGGAGAAGAAAGCTGGGTGGAAATTGGAGACCGGGTGAACATCCGCGAGTGCGCCACCATCAACCGGGGCACCCAGGCCAGCGGAAAAGGCGTAACCCGTATCGGAAGCGACACGCTCATCATGTCCTATGCCCACATTGCGCACGACTGCCAGATTGGCAATCACTGCATTATCGTAAGCTATACCGGATTGGCCGGAGAGACGGATGTCCATGACTGGGGTGTCATGGGCGGCAAGTCCGGCTCCCACCAGTTCACCAAAGTGGGCACGCATGCCTTCGTGGCCGCCTGCTCCCGACTCACCAAAGACGTGCCGCCTTATGTGCTGGCCGGCCGCGAGCCCCTTGTATTCGAAGGGGTGAACCGCGTGGGTCTGCTGCGCCGCGGCTTCTCTGAAGAGCAGGTGAACCGCATCAAAGATATTTACGAGGCCCTCTATTTCCAGGGAATGAATGTGAGCCAGGCCGTAGAATATATTGAGGCCAACTTCCCGGCCACCGAGGAACGGGACACCATCCTGAAGTTCATCCGGGAGTCCCAGCGGGGCATCATCCCCAAGCCGCGCCCTAACCGGTAGTGCTGCTCTCTACCGCATACTTTCCGCCGGTGAGCTACCTTGCGCTCCTGGCCAGAGATATGACCCTGTCCCCGGACAGGGTTTTGCCGTCCCACGTGTCCATAGAAGCCTGCGAGAACTACCAGAAGCAGAGTTACCGCAACCGCTGCTACATTCTGGCCGGAGACGGCGTCCAGATGCTCCAGGTGCCGGTTTTGCACCAAGCCCCCTTCCGGTGCATCCATGACATCCTGGTGGACTATTCCACCCCCTGGGTGGTGCGGACGCAGCGGGCCTTAGACACGGCCTACGAGACATCGGCCTATTATGAATACTACCGGGACGAAGTTTTTGCCCTTTTGGATGCGCAGCCCCGGACACTTTGGGAGCTGAACCTTTCCACCATCCGTTTCCTGTTGGCGAAGACCGGCATTGCCTGCGAGCTCTCCCCTACCTTCGAATTCACAGCGCCGGGCGAGAGCTTGGCCGATGACTACCGCTACACCCTCCACCCCAAGAAGGCCGATACCATCCTTTCGGACATCGGCCTGGACAAGCCCTATTACCAGGTTTTTCAAGGCCGGATGGGCGGCTTCACCCCAAAAATGAGCTGTCTGGACCTCCTTTTCAATGAAGGCCCAGACAGCATACTCTGGTTGAAGAAGCTTTAGAGGCTTC
>CAMOKK010000174.1 GCA_946617545.1 uncultured Bacteroidales bacterium
TGAAGGGGTGGTGCATGGCGTAGAAACGCTGGGTTTCGTCGTCCCACTCCAGCAGGGGGAAGTCCACAATCCACAGCGGGGCAAACTCCTTGGGGTTCCGCAGGCCCAGGCGGCCGCCCATCTCCAGGCGGAGGACGCCCAGCATGGTCTGCACCTTGCGCTTATTGGCACCGCTCATCACCAGCACGAGGTCTCCGGGCTTGGCTTCGGCGGCAGCGGCCAGTTTGGCCAGGTCATCGGCCCCGTAGAATTTGTCGATGGAGCTCTTGAAGGTGCCGTCGGCGTTCACTTTCACGTAGATAAGGCCCTTGGCGCCCACCTGCGGGCGTTTTACCCATTCGGTGAGCTCGTCGATCTGCTTGCGGGTGTATTCGGCCGCGCCGGGGACGCAGATGGCGCCGATGTAGGCGGCCTCGTCCAGGACGCTGAAGCCTTTGCCCTTGGCCACGTCGGTGATTTCGTGGATGGTCATGCCGAAGCGGACGTCGGGCTTGTCGGAGCCGTAGTTGTCCATGGCGTCGTACCAGCTCATGCGGGGCATGGGGTTGGGGATGTCCACGCCCAGGACGTTCTTGAAGATGGTGCGCATCATGCCCTCGAACATGTTCAGGACATCTTCCTGCTCCACGAAGGACATTTCGCAGTCTATCTGGGTGAATTCCGGCTGGCGGTCGGCCCGGAGGTCTTCGTCGCGGAAGCAGCGGACAATCTGGAAGTAACGGTCGTAACCGGCCACCATCAGGAGCTGCTTGAAGGTCTGGGGGCTCTGCGGCAGGGCGTAGAACTGGCCGGGATTCATGCGGGAAGGAACCACGAAGTCGCGGGCGCCTTCCGGGGTGGACTTAATCAGATAAGGGGTTTCAATTTCCATGAAGCCGTTGGCGTCCAGGTAGTTGCGCACTTCATGGGCCACTTTGTGACGCAGGGCCAGGGCACGCTGCAGCGGACCGCGGCGAAGGTCCAGGTAGCGGTACTTCATGCGGAGGTCTTCTCCGCCGTCGCTCTCTTCCTCGATGGTGAAGGGAGGTGTTACGCTCTTGTTGAGAACGGTGATGGCTTCCAGCTTGATTTCGATGTCTCCGGTGGGCATCTTGGCGTTCTTGGCCTGGCGCTCCACCACCTCTCCGGTGGCCTGAATCACGAATTCGCGGCCCAGGGAGGTGGCCACCTCCACCAGGGCCTGGGGGGCATCGGCCTCCACCACCAGCTGGGTGATGCCATAACGGTCCCTGAGGTCGATAAACGTCATTCCGCCCAGCTTGCGGGCCTTCTGCACCCATCCGGCCAGCGTTACCTGCTGTCCCTTGTTCTCAATGCGGAGCTCTCCGCATGTGTGTGTTCTGTACATATTGTGTGTTCTTTGTTTTCCAATCTGCAAAATTAGCAAAAAAAAGTGAGTATCTTTGCCGAAAGCAGCACGAATACGCATGAAACGCATTTTCTCCCTCCTTCTTCTGTGCCTGACGGCCTGCCATGCACCCCAAACCTTGGAAAGCGGGTCTTGGGACCCGCACGTACGGGAATCGCTGAACGCCCTCATGGCATCGGCACTGCCGGAAAGCTATGCCGTGTTTGACTTTGACAAAACCTCCATCGTCCACGACGTGTCCCAGGCGCTCTGGGTGTATCAGATTGAGCATCTGGCCTTTGCCGATGCCCCGGCCCATGCCTTTCTGGACGGCATTCCGGACCCTTCACGCGAGATGGCCCCGGGCGTCACCTTTGCCCAGATGGGCGCCTTTCTGGAGGCCGAATATGAGATACTGGTTCAGCGCCTGGGCGCCGGCATGAGCCTGGAACAAATGCGTGAATCGGAGCCGTACCTGGACTTCCGCGCCCGCATGTTCTCCCTTTTGGCGAGCATGGACGGCGTTTTTGGCGCACCGGTCTCCTACCTCTGGATGCCGGGACTGCTGAGCGGCTTTACGCAGCAGGAAGCCCGGGAAGTCATTCACAGCGCTATTTTGGAGCATCTGGGAAAAGACAAGCTGGCGGTTCAGGAATGGCGCTCTCCGGATGGCCGATGGGGCGGAGCGGTGGAACGCGGCATCTACTTTTCGCCGGAAATGAAGGACCTGTTTGCCTGCCTGAAAGATAACGGCATCACCCCCTATGTTTGCTCTGCCTCCCTGGAGCTCATCGTGGAAGGGCTGGCCTGTGACCCGGACCTGGGCCCCGGACTGCCGCCGGAGCAGGTGTTCGGCCTGCGTTTTGTCCCTTCAGAGCCCGTCACAGCCGTATATGACAGCTCTTATGTGCAGCCCATCGGCCCGGGAAAAGTCAGCTGTATCAAAACACACATGGCGCCTTTGCACGGGGGCCGCGGGCCCGTTCTTGTGGGCGGAGACTCCAACGGCGACGTCCCCATGCTCACCGCGTTCCCGGACATGCGCTGCGGCCTCATCATCGACGTGGGACGCTCCCTCACCAGCCCCATCGGAGAATTGGCGGCCCTGGCCCGCTCCGGCAACGCCCGTTACCTCCTGCAGCCCGCCTTTGCCAAGGCCGACGGCGCCGTGGAGGGAGGAGGAATTTAGAACTGGAAATAAATGAAACTCTGGAGGTCGGAGGTGATGAACTGGTA
>CAMOKK010000175.1 GCA_946617545.1 uncultured Bacteroidales bacterium
CGTGGGTGTAGTCGTACATGGGGTAGATGCACCACTTGTCTCCGGTGCGGTGATGATGGGCAAACTTGATGCGGTACAGCAGCGGGTCCCGGAACATCATGTTGGGATGGGCCATGTCTATCTTGGCACGGAGCACCTTCTCCCCTTCCGCATACTTGCCGGCCTTCATCTCCCGGAACAGCCTAAGGTTCTCTTCCGGGCTGCGGTCTCTCCAGGGGCTGGGGGTGCCGGGCTTGTCAACGGTGCCGCGGTTCTCCCGGATTTGCTCCTGGGTCTGGTCATCCACGTAAGCCAGACCGCGCTTAATCAGGTCTTCGGCCCACTCGTAAAGCTGGTCAAAATAGTCGGAGGCATACAGCTCCTTGTCCCACTGGAAGCCCAGCCACTGGATGTCTTCCTTGATGGAATCCACATACTCCGTGTCTTCCTTGGTGGGGTTGGTATCGTCGTAACGGAGATTGGTTTTTCCGCCGTACTTCTGCGCCAGGCCGAAGTTGAGGCAGATGCTCTTGGCATGGCCCAGATGCAGATAGCCGTTGGGTTCCGGGGGGAAGCGGGTCATGATGGAGTCCACTTTTCCTTCGGCCAGATCCTTTTCTATGATTTCTTCCAAAAAATTGAGTTTACGCTCTTCCATATGTTTTTTCTGCAAATATCGGCCAAAGGTACGCATTTTTTTGCAATTTTTAGTAACTTTAAGGCCGATAACTGATAACCAAAACACTTAGAATATGAATCATCCCAAAATTGGCATCCGCCCCACCATTGACGGACGCATGAACGGCGTCCGGGAATCCCTGGAAGACCAGACCATGGGCATGGCCCAGGCCGTGGCCAAGCTCCTTGGCAGCAAACTCCGCTATGCCGACGGCGCCCCCGTGGAATGCGTCATAGCAGACTCCACCATTGGCCGCGTGGCCGAAACGGCCGCCTGCGCGGAGAAATTCGCCCGCGAGGGGGTGGCTGTCACCATCACCGTCACGCCCTGCTGGTGCTATGGCTCCGAAACCATGGACATGGACCCGCACACCATCAAGGCCGTGTGGGGCTTCAACGGAACGGAGCGCCCCGGCGCCGTATACCTGGCCGCCGTGCTGGCCGCCCACGCCCAGAAGGGCCTTCCCGCCTTCGGCATTTACGGACACGACGTCCAGGACGCCGACAACCGGACCATTCCGGCCGATGTGGAAGAAAAGCTCCTGCGCTTTGCCAGGTGCGCCGTGGCCGCAGCCTCCCTGCGGGGCCAATCCTACCTGTCCATCGGCGCCGTGTGCATGGGCATTGCCGGTTCCATCGTGAACCCGGACTTCTTTGAAGACTACCTGGGCATGCGCGTGGAAGGCATTGACGAGGTGGAAATTATCCGCCGCATGGAAAGGGGCATCTACGACCACGAGGAGTTCGAAAAAGCCCTGGCTTGGGCCAAGAAGAACTGCAAGGAATACGAGGACGTGTGCAACCGTCCGGACCTCAAGAAAACGCGCGAAGAAAAAGACAAGGACTGGGAGTTCGTGGTCAAGATGGCCATCATCATCAAGGACCTCCTGCAAGGCAATCCCAAGCTCAAGGAAATGGGCTTTGGAGAAGAAGCCCTGGGCCACAACGCCCTCCTGGGCGGTTTCCAGGGCCAGCGCCAGTGGACAGACTTCTACCCCAACGGAGACTTCGCGGAGGCCATCCTCAACTCTTCCTTCGACTGGAACGGCATCCGCAAACCCTTCGTGCTGGCCACGGAGAACGACTCCCTCAACGGCGTAGCCATGCTGCTGGGGCATCTGGTGGCCCAGACGCCCGCCATCTTTGCCGATGTGCGCACCTACTGGAGCCCCGAGGCGGTGGAGCGCGTGACCGGCGAAAAACTGCAGGGCAAGGCCGCCGGCGGCATCATCCACCTGATCAACTCCGGCGCCGCCTCCCTGGACGGCAGCGGCCGATGCCTCCGCGGCGGAAAGCCCGCCATGAAGCCTTTCTGGGAAATCAGTGAGAAGGAGGCCCAGGACTGCCTGGACGCCACGGTGTGGGTGCCCGCCAACCGGGAATACTTCCGCGGCGGCGGATTTTCCTCCAAGTTCCTCACTCACGGCGGCATGCCCTGCACCATGATTCGCGTGAACCTGGTCAAGAACCTGGGGCCGGTGCTCCAGCTGGCCGAGGGCTGGACGGTGGACGTCTCCGAGAAGCAGTTCAAGATTCTGGACGAGCGCACGGACAAGGGCTGGCCCACCACCTGGTTCGCCCCGCGTCTGGACGCCACCAAAGCCCCGTTCAAGGACGTGTACAGCGTCATGAACAGTTGGGGAGCCAATCACGGCGCCATCGTCTACGGCCATGTGGGGGCCGACCTCATCACCCTCTGCTCCATGCTCCGCATCCCGGTGTGCATGCACAATGTCCCGGATGAGCAAATTTTCCGCCCCTCCTCCTGGAGGGCCTTCGGCATGGACCCCGAAGGGGCCGATTACCGCGCCTGCCAGGCCTACGGACCGTTGTTCAAGAAATGAATGAGGGGTTGCCTGTCTCTTTCCAAACCCATGGCCACCCTCGGCCGTGTAAGAGGGAGGGGC
>CAMOKK010000176.1 GCA_946617545.1 uncultured Bacteroidales bacterium
GCACCCTCACGGACCCGGCGGAACGCGAAGCCTTCTACCGCATCATCGACTCCGTGAGCTACGAGGCTTCCAAACTGGCCATTCCCAACGAGTACGACAAACTCATGTCCGTGATAGGCTCCGAGGGCTCCAACGCCTTCACCAGCGAGGACGTCACCTGCTATGTGGAGGAAATCCCCTCCAACCAGGTGGAGAACTGGGCCCGCATCCAGGCCGACCGCTTCCGCAACTGCGTCTTCCGCGGTTTCCACACGGAACTGGAAGCTGTCTATGAGGAGAAGAACATGAGTATGATAGACGACATCGAGAAAGCCATCGACGCCCTCAATGCCATGCTCTTCCCCCACCATCCCTATGGCACCCAGACGGTCATCGGCACCCAGGACCACCTGAAAAATCCTTCCCTGAAGGCCATCCGCAAGCAGAAAGATACCTACTATGTCCCCAACAACATGGCCATCTGCCTGTCCGGAGATTTTGACCCCGACCGGATGGTTCAGCTTATCGAGAAATACTTCGGAGACTGGCAGCCCAACCCGGACGTTCCGGTAAGGACTATCGTCCCGGAGGAGCCCGCCAAGGAACTCCTGAGCCGCGACGTCTATGGCTTCGAGGGAGAGTTCACCCTTCTGGGCTGGCGTGTTCCCGGCAACTCCACCGAGACGGCCGGCTACACCTCCCTCGTGAGCGACATCCTCTCCAACGGCCTGGCCGGCCTCATCGACCTGGATATCGTCCAGGCCCAGAAGGTGCTGGAAGTGATGGTATCTCCCTATACCCGTGCCGACTGGGGCATCCTGCTGGCCCAGGTGCTGCCCAAAGACGGCCAGTCCCTTCAGGAGGCCGAAGCCCTTATCAAGGCGCAGGTGGAACGTGTGGCCGCCGGTGATTTCCCGGAATCGCTGGTGGACGCCGCCAAGGCCAACTATCGGCTGGCCATGATGAACAGCCTGGAGAACAACCGCTCCCGCGCCGGCATGATGATGAACACCTTCGTAGAGGGCCGCAGCTGGGCCTCGGAGGTGCAGAAGATCGAGAACACCCAAGCCCTCACCAAGGCCGATATCGTGGCCTGGGCGCAGCAATACCTCACCGACGCCAACTACGCCGTAGTGTACAAGCACTCCGGCCCCGACCCGTCCGTCAAGCGCATCAGCGCCCCCAAGATTACCCCCATCGTCACCAACCGTGACAAACAGAGCGCCTTCCTGCAGGAAATTGCCCAGGCGCAGACAGAGCCCATCGAGCCCGTCTTCGTGGACTTCGAGAAAGACATGGTGGTGGACACCGTGGGCGGCCTGGAACTGCTGTACAAGCAAAATGTGAAAAACGAGATTGCCACCCTCACCTTCTGGTTCGACAAGGGCAGCAACCAGAATCCTGCCCTCCCCCTGGCTTCCGACTACATCCGCTACCTGGGCACCCCGGAAAAATCGGCCCAGGACATCTCCGTAGAGCTTTATTCCCTGGCCTCCAAGTGGAACATGAACGTGGGAGACTATCTCACCACCATCACCCTCCGCGGCCTGGGAGAAAGCACCCCGCAGATTTATTCGCTCGTGGAATCCCTCTTTAAGCAGGCCGTGCCGGACGAGGGCATCCTCTCCGGCCTCAAGGCCGATGTGATTCGCTCCCGGGCCGATTCCAAGAAGCGCCAGGGCGTCTGCAACTCCGCCCTGCAGAAATATATGATGTACGGGCCGGAGCTCATCAAGACCTCCACCCTCACCAATGCGCAGGTGGCGGAAATCGGCTCAGCGGAATTACTCTCTTCCCTGAAGGAACTCTTCGGCTGCGAGCACAAAATCCTGTATTACGGACCGGCTACGCTTCAGGAGGTGAAAACCCTTTTGGCCGCACACTCTTCCGGCTCCTGGGAGCCCGTGGTCAAGACGGTGCCTCCCAAGGTGCTCACCCGCACTCCCAAGGTATTTGTAACACCCTATAACTCCCGCCAGTTCAATTATATGCAGTACTCCAACCGGGGTGAGTCCCTCATCGTGGAACAGGCCCCGTACATTGAGCTGTTCAACGAGTACTACGGCTCCGGCATGAACTCCATCGTGTTCCAGGAGATGCGCGAATCCCGCGCCCTGGCCTATAGCGCCGGTGCCCAGCTGGTGCGCCCGTCCTTCACCAATGACGAGTACTATTTCCGGGCCACCATCGCCTCCCAGAACGACAAGCTGCAGAAGGCCGTGGAAGGCTTCAGGGAAATCATCGAGACGCTGCCCGAGGCTCCCGAGAACCTGGAAATTGCCAAGAGTGCCATCCTGAACAAGATTCGCACCCAGCGCACGCACGGCATCCAGGTGCTGTACCAGTATATCCGCAATAAGGAACTGGGCCTCACCGTGCCCCGCGAAAAACTGGTCTATGACAAGGTGGGACAGCTCACCATGTACGACCTTCTGGCCACCCACGAAGACTGGGTCAAAGGCCGCACCTACCACTATGCCATCACCGGAGACGTCAAAGACCTGGACATGAAGTTCCTGAGCACCCTGGGGCCTGTCAAGGTGGTTTCCTCCGAAGAAATCTTTGGATATTA
>CAMOKK010000177.1 GCA_946617545.1 uncultured Bacteroidales bacterium
AAGCGCCCTTGAGAAGCACTTCCCAAAAGCCCATTACGGCCGTGTCCCGGTAATCCTTCACCAAGCCCTCTCCCGTTTGGTGCGCCTTGTAAACGGCGTTCATCAGACCACCGCCCCAGAAACGGATATCGGCAGAAGGGTCCTCCGCATAGAGCCCTTTCATGAGGTTGCTGCCATGCAGGTCGCCGGAAGCCTCACCGGCTATGATGTAATACTTCATAATCTGTCATATCTACATTGCACGGGACGATGGTAACCCACCCCTGCTTCATCAGCAGATGGTCCGCCTCCCCTGCCGGTTCGTCGTCATTGACAAACTCGCCTTTCATGAAAAAGGCCTGCTCTCCGGGCTCCAGCTGCACGCGCTGCTGCTGCCACAGAAAAGCGTCCGTCAGCCCCAACGCGGCAAGCCTTTCCTCGTCCCAGGGTTCAAATTCCCGGATCCAATGTCCCCTGCCTTCGCGGGCAAAACGCACGCCCTTGATTTCCGATGCTGGCAAAGCCGGGAAATTGATATTGTAATACAGTCCGGGCCGATCCTCCGGCCACTCCTCCAGCAACATGCGGATGATTCCAGGCAACATCTTCTCCACGGCGGACAAATCCACGTTCTGCCGATGGCTGTCCACAGAAACGCCTATGGCCTTGATGCCATTGATGGCCCCCTCCTCCACCACACCTAAAGTAGCGCTGTAATTGGCGCCGGTGGAAGCATTGCTGCCATGATTGATACCGCCCACAACCAAATCCGGATTGCGCGCCTCGTATTTGAACTGCAGGCCGAACTTGACGCAAGAAGCTGGCGTAGCGTCCAGATAGCACCAGCGGCCCGGCCCTTCCTCCGGTAAATCTTTATAGGCCAACTGCCTGACACCCAGTGATACTGCCGTGGACATGGCGCTCTGGTGATACTTGGGCGCCACCACCGTCACCTCGCCAAACTGGGCCATTACGCGCGCCAGCACATGGATGCCGGCCGCCTTGTAGCCATCGTCATTGGAAACCAATATTCTCATACTGCAAAGATACAAAATATCGCAAAAATGCTTATCTTTGAAAAATTCATTTGATACACCATCCATCGTTTTACACTATGAAAAAGTATTCTTACCTTTTCGCCGCCCTGCTTGTCACCGCGCTAAGCCTGGGCGTTGTGTCTTGTAACAAAGACAACACGGAGCAGCAGCTGCCCAAAGCCAAAGTAACCGCCACCCAATATTACTCGGAGGACAAAATGACGGCCTACAACATCGAGTATCCCTCCAAGGACCCGTTCGGCAACCCCTGTACGCTTTCCGGAACCATTACCGTCGGTGACGAAATCCTTAACGGAAAAGAAGACGCCGTGGGCGTGGTGCTCGTGAACCACTTCACCGTGTACCGGAAAGACCAGTGTCCTTCCAAAGGCGACCTCATGATCCAGAAGTTCGTGGTAGGCAGCAAAATGGTGGGCGTTTCGGCCGACTATTACGGCTTCGGCTGCACGGAAGACAAGCCGCAGGCGTATTGCATCGGTTCCACCAATGCCCAGGCCAGCATCGACTGCCTCCTGGCGGCCCGTGAGCTATTCCCCAGCTTGAACATCAAGATGGACGAGAGCAAAAACTACCTCTTCAACCTGGGCTATTCCCAGGGCGGACAGACCACCATCGCCGTGGAAAAACTGGTGTCGGAAAAGTATCCGGACATCAAAATCACCCATTCCTTCGCCGGCGGCGGCCCGTACGACATGCCGTCCACGTACAAAGTAATGACCGAGACCGACATCTCCGGCATGCCTTCCACCATCATCAGCGTCATGCTGTCTTTCAATGAGTATTACCAGCTGGGCTACTCCCGCGACAGACTGCTCCGCGGCGATGCCCTCGCCCATGCGGACGACTGGATCCTGAGCAAGAATTTCACCCAGCAGGAGATTGACGCCAAGATTGGCTCGCTGAGTTTCTCCAACTTTGCCAGCGAAGAGATTCAGAACCATGAATCGGAGGTGTCCAAAAAGCTGACGGCCGCCCTGGAAAAAGAGAACCTGACCAAAGGCTGGACGCCGGCCAAAGGCGCCCGCATCGCCCTCATTCATCATAAGGACGACATCACCGTCCCGTATGTAAACCACACCAACCTGTACAACTTCCTGTCCAGTAAAATGGATTCCAATGATATTACGGAAGTAACCTGCGGAGACATCAAATGGATGGACGACATGCCTGCACACGAGAACGGCGCCGTGGATTTTGCCCTGAGAATTTTCGAGATTCTCACCACCGAATACGACTTCCCCTTCTGGCTCATCAACGAAGACACCGTCAAAAAATTGCTTGACGATGCTCTTGAAGAGTGGTACAAGTCTCTGATGGGAGAGACCGCTTAACGGAGCGGCTCCCTCATAATACCACAAAAAAACCGGCCCTCCTCGATGAAGGGTCGGTTTTTTAATGCCTTTGAACAGAACTTACTTCAGTTCTGCCAGGTACTTGATGGTGCGGACCATCTGGGAAGTGTAGGAGTTCTCGT
>CAMOKK010000178.1 GCA_946617545.1 uncultured Bacteroidales bacterium
TAGTTCTCCGGAAGGTCGGCCGCCATCTGCAGGGGGCTGTAGAAGGTCACATACAGGCCCAGCTGGTTGCAGATGGTATGGTGCATGTGCTGCTGGTCCTTGGGGTTGTTCTTGGACATGTCCGTCTCGAAGATGCCCGGCGTATAGTCCATGGGACCGCCCTGCAGGCGGGTGAAGGGGAAGATGGTGGTATGGCCGGGCTGGATGGTGCCGCGGAATTCCGTACCCATGGCGCTCTCGTTGCCTATCATGTTGGGCCAGGTGCGGCACAGGCCGGTGGGACGCACCGCCTCATGGGCGTTCACCATGATATGGTGTTTGGCCGCCTCCGTAACGGCATAATGGTAGTGGTTGATGGTGGGCTGGCTGTAGTGATAGTCTCCGTAAGGGATGATTTTGCCCACATAACCGCTCTTGACGGCGTTGTAGCCGTATTGGTTCATGAGCTTGTAGGCCTTCTCCATCCAACGTTCGTAATTGACGGTGGAAGAGGATGTTTCGTGGTGCATGATAAGGCGGATGCCCTTCTCGTGGGCATATTTGTTCAGCGCCGGGAGGTCAAAGTCCGGGTAAGGGGTGATGAAATCGAAGACAAAGTCTTTCTGGTGACCGTACCAGTCTTCCCAGCCTTCGTTCCAGCCCTCGATGAGGATGCCGTCAAAGCCGTTTTGGGCGGCAAAGTCAATGTAGCGGCGCACATTCTCGTTGTTGGCACCGTGGCGGCCGTGGGGCTTGGAATGCTTGTAATCCGTCACGCCCAGCTGCACGGAAGGATACTCGTCCGTATAGCTCCACTCGCTCTTGCCGGTAATCATTTCCCACCACACGCCCATGTACTTGACGGGGTGAATCCAGGAAACGTCCTCCAAGGCGCAAGGGTCGTTCAGGTTCAGAATCAGGCGGGAGGCCAGCACGTCCGTGGCGCTCTCGCATACCATGACGCTGCGCCAAGGCGTCTTGCAAGGGGCCTGCATGCGGCCTTTGACACCCTCGGCATCCGGGGTGAGGTGGGTGGTGAATACGAAGTTCTTATCATCCAGGTCCAGGTTGGTGGTGGGATAATTGAGCACCGCCGCTTCATGGATGTTGATATAGAGCCCCTCGGCCGATTTCATCTGCAAGGCCGTCTGGACGCCGGTAGGAGAAAAGGGCGTAAAGGGCCAGCCGCCCCGCTTGTGGGGAGCGTCCGACAGGGCCCGAATCTCGGAGAGCTTGGATTCCGTGGGATTGAACTCCTGGGTGGAGTAGTCTCCGGGAATCCACCAGGCGGTGTGGTCTCCCGTCATGGCAAACTCCGTGAGCTCCTCCTTGATATTGAAATAGGTAAGCTTGTTCTCCAGCGGGAACTCATAACGGAAGCCCAGGCCGTCGTCATATACGCGGAAACGGATGTTCATGTTTACGCCGTCTTCCCGGCCCAGGCACAGCAGCAGTTCGTTGTAGTGGTTCCGGATGCTGGCTTCCTCTCCCCAGACGGGCTCCCAGGTCTCGTCCAGGCTGTCAAGCGCTACGGACTTGACGGAGAATCCCTCCTTCAAGTTGCTGCCGTCCATGAGGTCGAAACCCAGGCGGGAGGGAAGCACCACGGCCTGTTCTCCCCGGGAGAGGGTATAAACCGGAGTGCCTTCCGGCGTAAGGCCGGCCGTAAGTTCCAGCACGCCGCCGGGGCTCTGGACTTTCTGAATCTCTTTGAACATGAGCTGTGTTTTTTCTGCGCAGGAAACTGCCAGAAGGGGAAGGACGGCCGCTATGGCCAGCATAAACTTCTTCATAATTCTTGGTTATCCGTTTATTGGCATAAAAATACAAAGTTTCTGGCTCATTTCCAAACCGCACCCCTTGACAACTAACCGCCTCACTATCAGCGTATTATAATACATTTCTCGTTCGTTTTTTGAACGAGAAATAGTATACAAAGTAATGAGTATCAACTACTTAACTGTCAAGGGTGTTGCCGCTGGCGGACGGCCTCAAAAAGAAGAATGGCGGCCGATACGGATACGTTCAGGCTGTCCAGGCGTCCCAGCATGGGAATGCGGATATGGGCCGATGCCGCCTTCCGCCACTGCCCCGTAAGGCCAGTGGCCTCGGTGCCCATCACCAAAGCCGTGCCCCGACGCATATCTACGTCATAATAAAGGGAAGAGTCCTGCAGCTGCGCCGTCAGAATCTGGATGCCAAGCTTCTGCAGGAAGGCAATGGCATCGGCCGATGTGCAGGCCACCGTGGGAACGGTAAACACGGCGCCGATGGAAGCCCGGATGAGGTTGGGGTTGTAGAGGTCTGTGAGCGGGTCGCAGATTATCACGGCATCGGCCCCGGCGGCATCGGCGCTGCGGAGCACCGCTCCCAGGTTGCCGGGCTTCTCTACCGCCTCCAAAACCATGACAAGGGGGTTCTCCGGAAGTTCCAAGTCTTCCAATGTCAAGGACCTGTACTCCACCTCCGCCAGGATGCCTTCCGTGCTTTCCCGGTAAGCCACTTTCCGGTAAAGCTGCTCCGGAAT